>DIEQ01000017.1 GCA_002418705.1 Mageeibacillus sp. UBA5770
TAAAATATTGCGATGCAAGTGCTTTCATTAATTTGTCTACACCATATGGAGGACCTTCGGAAAGAAATTCTATCTCTGAGATTCACCATATTAGAAAACAAAATATAATAGAAGGGGATGAGTTGAGCTATAAGCAAGCTTGTTCTTTTATTTCATATATTTTGTCTGAATATACACTGGATACGTTGTTAGAATATAGTAAGTCAGGAAGTGGATTTGAAGATGTTTTTGGAAAGAGCTATGAGGAAATCAAAAGCAGTTGGATAGAATCAATCAGCATTTCATAGTATACGGAACTTCTACCATATCCAATTTAGTTTTTTGAATTTAAAATTAGTTATAGGAAATAAATAGCGCAATTTGTCAAAATTTCAGAAAAATCCAGCAAATTTCTCGAGAAAATACAAGGATTTTTTAGTGCCCAACCTATCAAAACCATTTTAAATAAATTTACAGTAAACATTTGTTCCCTGATGTGAAGATGCCTGAAAACAGGCCGTTTCAAGGATTTATGTACATAAAGATGCAGGTGAATATAAGCCCGAAATTCACGTTTTTTCCACCTGGAAATCGTGTGAACTGTTGAAGGTTCCGAGAGTTCGAATCTCTCTCTCCGCCAAAATTTGTCTGAAAACAGGATTTTCAGACGCCACAAACACCGGAATAACAGGCATTTGCCCTGATTCCGGTGTTTTTTATGCAGGTTGTGTTCCGATATCTCTATTGTCTATTTTTTATCTTTATGTGCCACATTGTTTTCAAGCATCTCTTCAAACGATACCGGGGAAAAATTATTTATATCAACGCCTGCATTGAGAATGTTGGGGTTGTTTTGCAGCAATGCCCAATACTGCGCATTTGTGTTCTCATGAATATGTCCGTGTATCATGAAGCTGCCCCGGCTCATCGCATTCCAGCTCATCATCGGATAATGACACAGTATGAGTTTTCTTTGTCCGTCGCCGATTTCCGTCATTGTATCGACAGAAAGAAAATACTTTGCTATGTCGACTTTGCGGATCCAGGTCTTATCGTGATTCCCGAGAATGAGATGCTTTTTACCTTTCAGTCGCTGCAAATACTCTTCCGTCGGAACAGAGTTCCTAAAAAGAAGATCGCCGATAATGTAGATCGTATCCCCGTTTGTCACGCGTCGATTCCAGTTTTCGATGAGTGCTTCATCCATTTCCTGAACATCGGAAAAAGGCCGGCTGCACAGTTTAATGATGTTTGCATGACCGAAATGCTGGTCAGCGGTGAAATAGATCATGTACTCTCTCCTCCTCATCAATTTATAGGGTCTTAATCGCAACCATCCCGCAAGCAGGATATAAATACTATACTAATTCGATTATATCATGCAACAAATGTATCATTATTCTATTAAAATCCGTTTTTGCTTTTTTTGATCGAATTTTCTGTTTTTGAAAGTAATAACTCGTTTATATTGTATGTTTGTCCCGAAAGTTATACAATAATCGGGACAAAAGAAAGGAGAAATGCAAATGACTGATTCAATAAAAAAGAAAATTGAGAATCGTATATGTACTGCAAATACAGAGGCAGTTTTTGGAATTTCAGATTTTTTAGACATAGCCGATTATGAAACGGTACGCAAATCTCTTTTCCGTTTCGAAAAGGAAGGATTCTTAAGGCGCATTTTGCCTGGCGTGTATGATAGGCCGCAGTACAGCAAATTGTTTATCGAAGCTGTTTAAAAAGCTTTGTAAAGCGGTCTCCGGCAATCTCTTCCAGTTCCTTCTCAACTGGTCTTTCATTTGAACTAAGGCTAAATAATCCATTACGGAATTCCTTTCCGGCAAGACAAGTGCCGTTCTTTCAGATGTTCAGATGCTGGAGCTTAGTTATTATAACATGGCAGCTTAGAGGATTTTCCCTTACTTCTGGAACAATTGCATTTACTACCTGTTTGAAAAATCCTGGCACTTTTAACGGGATTTCTATTTTTTCTTAATCTTTGACATTCCTCACATATGCTGTACTTTTTCCGGCTCCGGTCTTTATGATATATCCTTCCTTCAAAAGGGCAGCAAGTGTTACCTCAACCGTTGATGCGCTGATATCCGGACACTTTTCCAGTATCATGCGTTTTGACAGTTTCCGCAGGGTGTTGTCGAATAATATACGAATCCGTGCGGGCTTGGTGATGCTCCGATCCGAAATGAATTCGACGCGGGCTGCAAATTCTTTGTATGCGTATAAAACAACTCCAAGATAGTATTTGAGAAATGGACAATATGTGTTTTTGCCCTCAAACCAGTTGGCTGAGCTGTGCTGTAACGTCTCATAATACGTCTCTTTTGATTTTTCTATTATCATCTCAACACTGATATATTTCCCGGCTATGTACCCGGATCTCTGAAGGAGAAGCAAGGTCAGTATACGGCTCATGCGTCCGTTACCATCATGAAAGGGATGAATGCAGAGAAAGTCCAGAATGAACATAGGAATAAGAAGGAGCGGATCATACTTCTGTGCTGTAATGGCCTCGATAAAAGTTCTTGTCAGACTTTCAACAGCTTCCGGAGTTTCGAAAGCTGACAAGGGCTGAAAGCGAACCGTGCTACGGCCATTTGAATCGACCTCTGTAATCACATTATCCGAATTTTTGAAATGGCCGCCGATAGAGCTCGGATTAAAATGATACAAATCCCGATGTAATTGAAGAATCACATTTGCTCGGGGAACCATGAAATCATAGCTGTCATGGATGAGGCTCAATACATCACGGTATCCGGTGATTTCCTGTTCAGATTGGTTTCTTGGCTCGGATTTGGACTTAACTATAGCGTTAAGACGCTCATCGGAGGTATATATCCCCTCAATTCGGTTAGAAGCTCCCGTGCTTTGAATTTTAGCAATTTCCAGCATGGATTGCAGAATCGCTGGCTTTGCCTCGATGAAAAGATCCTGTCTACCTTTGTATTCATGAATGGCTGATACCAGATTCATGATTTCATGGCTCAGCAGATCTTCCGGTATGTTTGAATAGTCGAAACTCCTCACTTTGGTCGCCTTTCTGCACATTTTTCTTCGGTTCTGAATAATAAAGATGACAAATTATGCAGTATAGTTTTTACACGGGTCAGGCAAGAAACCCGGACATCATTATCAGTTTGATTGTCTTGCCGGCTGAGAAGAAGGAATATGATACTTTTATGTTCGGTGACGATCTTAAGTTACATATTGTTTTTCAGCCGGTATTCCCTTTGCCAGCTGGATAGAATTATTATGAGGTCATACTTAATTACAGGGTTGAAGCCGTTGCAGGCGAGAACAACAAGCCAGGCCGCAACAAATGGACCTTACGCCTACTGGCAAACAGAGCAGTCGAACTGGAGATTATTGATAGTATTTCCTATTTATCGGTCAGGCAGATCCTAAAGAAACGAGCTCAAACCACATCTGATGAAGTGCCGGGTCATACCTCCTCGACACCATGCCGCCTTTGTTGCCTGTATGGAAGATGTTTTGGATGTTTATCAGCAACCCTATGATACTGATTGCCCTGTCATCTGCATGGACGAGAAGCCCTACCAACTGCCTGGCGAATCAAGGAAAGCTATCCCCATGAAACGCGGCCGGCCCAAGATTGAGTATCCTGACTGTCAAAAGAATCGTCTGGTCAAGGATAATCTCAATACCCATACCTTATTTCTCTGGGAAATGAGCTTGCTGCTTGGGAAACAGTGAGAAATACGATGCAGAAGGGTGTGGATACCTTTTCTCAAGACAACCTACTATAATTTTCACGTGTAAAAAACTTGGTGTAGCCAAGGTTCTTTAATTCAGGTTTTCTGAGTTTAATAGCCAGAGAGTCTCCCAATCTATTCCGTCCTTTTCCTTTCAACTGCCGATTAATCGTTAAAAATAGAATAGGTATCATTATCAACATTAGTATACTTCCGCTAAAAAAGCCATTGGGATCAAGACCATGGAGTTGTGATTCAGGCAAATCTTTTAGAAAAAACCACCCCGTAAAAGATGCAATAGCTGCAATTGCTAATGAAATAATAAAAGTGACTGCGCGCCTCGATGAATATTTCTTCAAACATTGGTCACATAGGAAAACCGACTCAGATCCTGCAATCTTATAATTGTACTGTATATGGCGGGAATCGATATAATTAGTCGTGGTATCAACACCATAGTAGAAAGAGTAATTGTTACCAGTACTTGATTCGAGTTTGCATTGACCACGTTTCCCCTAAGCTTTTCGACAGGGAAGTAACCCTTCCTTGATATAATAACAACACCTGCCAAACTAAATATAAACCAAACAGCCATCCATATCAAAAAAAACGTCATCATGAGAGATGCATCGAATACATTGGATAGATTTAATACTATTATCACAGCCCCAATCAGTGTCAACGCTATAGAAATCATTCCTGCTTTGCGCATAGTTCACTCCTTATATGTAGTTTTGGGGGAACAGCATTATTCAGGACGACAATATTACTGCGATTGTCAATAAAACACTAAAGCGCGAGGAGATACTTCCATTACTATTATAACATGGGCGGATCTGTTTGGGGATTTTCCAGTTTCCAACACATGGATGAGCTTCGCTGTGGTGCGCCTTCAGGTATTCGAACCGGGGACCCACTGATTATCCACTATCAAACGGTTACCACTGTTCCTCCAATACTTTCTCAACAAATACTCTTGCCATATCTGGATCAAACTGAGTGCCGGAACACCTCTTAATCTCTTCAGCCGCATCCGCTTTGCTTAGTATTTTTCTGTATGTTCTCTCGCTGGTCATTGCATCAAAGGAATCCGCAATGGCAATTATCCTGGCAACAAAAGGAATCTCTTCTCCTTTAAGCCCTTTGGGATAACCTTTTCCGTCCAATCTTTCATGATGGCTTAAGGCAGATACTGCAATCTCTGAAAATTCATTAACTGAACTCAATATCCGATAGCCTATCTCAGGATGTCTCTTTATTTCATTCCATTCATCACTGTTAAGTTTTTGGTTACTATTTAATACTTTTTCATCTATCCCGATTTTGCCTATATCATGAATAAGACCGGATATCTTTATTCTATTAATATCTGAGGTGCTGAGATTTAGATTTCTAGCGATAGCCTCACAAATTTCGCTGACTCGATTGGAATGTAATTCTTCTCTTCGGTTCTTTTCATAAAGTGTACCCATGATAAGGTCAATTACCTTGCTTTTAATACTTGTGCTCTCATAAAGTTTATGCCTGTACATATGATCTTCGGCAATTTTGAATATGTCTTCAATTTTTTGTTCCGTCATTATTTTTGTTTCATGACCAAAAGAAATAGAAACAGCAAGAGACCCTATCTTTTTCGTTGAAGCAAGTTTACTGATACGTTCAATAACTCTTTCGGCCTCTTGAGCGTCTGTATTAGGAAGTATGATTACAAATTCATCTCCTCCTACCCTTGCAATAATATCATCCATTCTGCAGCCCTCTGCTATTATTTCTGCAACTTTTTTTAAGAGTTGATCACCCATCGAGTGCCCAAAGGAATCGTTTATTAGTTTTAATCCATTCAAATCACCCATGGCAATTGATAGCGGAAGGTTTTTTTCCGTATCAAGTCTTCTTAATTCATCCTCATAAAATCTACGGTTATATAATCCGGTAAGCTGATCATGATAATTTGAATAATTGATTTCATCTTCCCTCTTAATGCGATCTGTAATATCCGATACAAGCACGGCAAACTGATTTTTCTTCGGTGAATATGAATACGTAGAATAATATTTTCCAGTCGTTTCAAGATAATTTTCATAATATGCGGGTTCCCGTGTCAGCGCGACTTTGCCAAATAAATCAATCCAATATTGTTCTACTTTAGGCATCACTTCTTTAATCCGTTTTCCAATGCACATTTCTCGGGTGACACCCATTACTCTGGTATAGCTATCATTAACCTCGATAAATACATAGTCAATCGGCTTTCCATCCGCGTCTAGAACTATTTCGTGAAGAGCAAGTCCCTGTTCCATGAATATAACCAGATTCTTGAATTTCTCTTCGCTCTCTGCTAATGCTTTTTCAATCAATACACGTGATGTAATGTCTCGCGCAAATGAAGTTGCTCCAATTATCTTATTATTTTCTATGAAAACGGGGTTATAGAATGTCTCATAATAGCTCCCTGATTTATCTCCACACTTCTCAATGGTTGAATGAGCCGTCCCAGTTAATGCAAGATCATAGCATCGTTTTGCGTTTATTACATCTTCTTCAGAGGTTATTTGTTCAAGGAGGTTCATACCTATTTCAACTTGTTTGTTGTATGCATGTTTCATTGCCGTTTTGTGTGCTTCATTAAAAAATAAATATTGATAGTCTTTGTCTATTGAAAGTATGATCATATCCTTTGGACTTTCGAGGCTTGCCTTTAGAAGCATTTGATATTTTGTAAGTTCTATTGCTTTTTTTTCATTTTCTGTACTTTCACGTGAGACCTCTTCCATAAGATTTTTGAGATTACTTATATCGCTTATTATCATTCTGCAGACAGGTAATTCATCGTTCATTACCACAGTGGCTTTCATATGTCCCCAAAAAATAGTGCCATCCTTTTTTAACATGCGGATTTCACATTCTTGTGGGTTCAAGGTCTCAAAAAGTTTTTTTCTGATAATGTAATAGATATCCTGATCATTTTTATAAATGTATTGTGATAATCTTTGTTTGAGAAGATTTGCCCTTGTCACTCCCAGCATCGTTACCGCTGTTAAATTTGACTCCAGGATAAGACCTGATTCGGAGACGATCAAATAGCCTTCCGGTGCTAACTCATACATATCAAAGTATCTGGCCCTGACTGTATCGAGTTCCACCTGAATCCTCATTAATTCTTCGTTTTGCATTTCAAGTTCAATTTGATGCACACTAAGTTCGTGAATCGCAAAAATCATTTCTTCAGGTGACAATTCTTTATTAATCTCCTCGTGAAGGGGCTCTTTATTTAGAAGTACTTTTTCAGCAGCCAGACGCAGAGCTTTTTCAGAAGACGCAGATTCATTATCCGGGCGGTCGTCAATGATTATTTTTTTACCCACGATATGCCTCCTTATTGTTTATTCTTGAGTAGCAACTCTTCCATCTTTTTAATGGCTTTCTCTGCTTCCTTTCGCTGCGTAATATCTCTGATGTTGCATTGAATTGTTATCTTTTTATCTATTTCATAAACATTGCTGATGAACTCTACATCAATCTTTCGTCCATCAGCGGTCTCAAGAGGCAAATCCTCATAACGAATATACTTTTGTTTTTGCAGCTCAATAAAGTTCTCTTTGCTTGCAATAATGTCTTTAAATAAGCCAATGTCCCAAATCTCTTTTTCCAGAAATTGTTTTTCAGAGTACCCCAGGAGCTCAATGATAAACGGATTAACTTTCTTAATCATGCCTGTATTTCCATCCAGAATCAGAATTCCTTCTTTTGTTGTTTCAAACAGGGTGCGATAGCTCACTTCTGAAATAGTTAGCAGATCCTTAGCTGTCCTTGCCTCTGTAATATCGATAAAGGTAAGTACGGCCCCCTCTATGACATTTTCTATCGTGCGGTATGGCTGAATGAGCATGTCATACCACTTACCTGCAATTGTCTGAACTTGTATTTTTTGGGGGATCAGCGTGTCCAAAACAGTTTTGACATCTTTCGTCAATTGATTATAATCAACTAAATTTGAAACAATATGTGCAACCGGGCGTCCTACATCGCCCTCTATCAGATTGATAATTTGATTAGCAGTCGGTGTAAATCTCAGAATTTTTTGTTGGCAATCAAGGAAAATCGTCGCTATATTGGTTCCGGACAACAGGTTATTCATATCATTATTTACCTGAGATAAGTCGTGGATCTTAACTTGAAGCTCCGAATTCACCGTGGAAAGTTCCTCGTTGATGGATTGAAGCTCTTCTTGCGATGTTTCAAGCTCCTCATTGGTAGATTGGAGTTCTTCATTTATGGACTGCATTTCTTCGTTGGAAGACTTGAGTTCTTCGTTTGACGTCTCCAGTTCTTCATTTGATGTCTGTAGGTATTCTTCTTTGATGCGAATCTCTGCTTTGAGATCTTCCAAATGTTCGTGTACATCAGTCACCGGACTGTCAACCGGAGTTTCTCCTTTGCATATAGGTCCCTGTGTTTTTGACTGTTCAAGCAGTACGATATATAGAGGATTCTCTTTGGCTGTGATACCACCTGCTGTGATCTGCTTAATGGTTACATCAACCTTTGTAAAGCTGCCGTTGGTTTTTACATTAATCTCAGATAAGCGCACGGTTTCCTTATTTACAGCGGCCTTGTGAAGAGCCGTAGTTAACTCTCGCTTCAATCCTTCACGAGCCATCTTCAGAATATTGATTATTCCTGCTTCTCCCGGGTTGAGTTCTAAATACATCCCCGTTCGACCGTGAAGATATAAAATATCACCATGTTCATTTATCAATATTCCAGCAACTGGACTCTCCTTCAATATGGATTGTTCTGTTATTTCCCTTAGGGGCTGTTTGGATCGTGATGCGGCATTTGACACATTTGACCATGTTTTCAAATGATCCTGTTCTTTCTCTGGCACAGGTGATAATATTTGATTCAGTGCGGCTCTCTGAATTCCTTGAAAATCCTCTTTGCGCTGATAAATTTTTAGTTTCCGATCAAGAGTAACAAATAATGCATCATAATCACCTACCGTCTCCGAGCTGCCCAGGAATAGTATCCCCTCAGGATTCAGTGCATAGTGAAATAAGGGAATGATTTTTTTTTGAAGATCACTTGTGAGATAAATAAGGAGGTTTCTGCAAGATATCAGGTCAAGCTTTGAGAAGGGCGGATCCTTGATAACACTTTGCTCTGAAAAGATGAGCATATCCCTGATGGTCTTATTAATATGATAGGTACTGCCTCCCGGATCAGCTGCAAAAAACCTGGAAAGTCTTTCCGGTGTGAGATCAATGGCGATACTGCTGGGGTATATACCGGCTCTTGCAAAAACAATAGCTTGATTATCGATATCAGTTGCGAATACTTGTATTAAGTAACTCTTCTTAAGCTTTTCAAGTTGTTCCTGCAGCAAAATAGCAATAGAATATGCTTCTTCTCCAGTGGAGCATCCCGTGCACCACACTCTGATGACGGATCCTGCCGTTTTGCCGGCAAAAAGTCTAGGAATTATTTCTTCTTCCAGTTTTTGAAAAGCATCTTTGTCTCTAAAGAAGCTTGTTACCCCGATCAATAGATCACAGAAAAGGGCTTCAACCTCCGTTGGCGTCTGCTGTAAATGCTTGATATAACCTTCCATAGTATCAATCTGCTGGACCGCCAGTCTTCTTTCGATTCGTCTGTTTATTGTGCTTGGCTTATATTTTGAAAAATCGTGGCCCGTTTGGTTTCGAATCAAAACAAACACTTTCTTCAGGGCATTTTCTGCTTTTGATATAGGCGGGGACTCTTGATTTTTAGATATATCATAGACATGAGAAACATATGAAATAAGCTGCTTTGCCATCTTGTCAGGTGGAAGCTGATAGTCTACTAATCCGGTGGAAATTGCGCTAAGCGGCATGCCTTCATATTCTGTAGTATCAGGGCTCTGCGCAATAGCCATACCTCCTTCTCCCTTAATCGCTCTAAGTCCAAGTGTGCCGTCACTGCCGGTTCCTGATAGTATGATGCAAATTGCCCTTTCATGCTGATCTTTTGCTAATGACCGGAAGAAAAAATCAATCGGCATATTTTGCCCTCTTGGAGCGGCTTGTTCAAAAAGCTGAAGGCTGCCGTTGAGAAGCGCCATATCCCGATTGGGCGGAATGATATAGGCACAATTTGAGTTGACCCTCATGCCATCTTCCACTTCAAAGACTTGCATTCTGGTATATCTTTGTATAATGTCCGTCAAAATACTTTTATGATCCGGTGCCAAATGCTGTACAAGGACAAATGCCATATCGGGATCCTTATCTGAAGGCATACCGGTAAAAAATGCTTCAAATGCAGCTAATCCGCCGGCAGATGCACCAATGCCTACAATCGGAAATTTTGAAGATTCCTTTTTCCTTACTTCATTGAAATCGTCTGAAGTTTCAAAATTTGTTTCTGCTGCAATGTTAATCGCTTTTGTTGCATTTTCGGCAAGCATTTTTCCTTTTGTTATTCGAGCAGCCATAGGCACCTCCACATAAGCAACAGGCATTTCAATATTAACATTTAGGGGCATATTACTTATATCTATTATAATTGTTTCACAAACTATTATTATATATATTATATACTCTTTTTTTGCGATTTCCATGATTAGATGATGTTGCTTCAGACGACAAATAGATAGAGTTCATGATTTCAGAGCCAATTGGCCGATGTCATAATATTGAATCATTTTGTCCGGCATTTTCATAAATCAATTGTGCAGTTTCTAAATATCAGTATAAGGTTCATTCCAACGAGTGCTTTTCATAAAAATCATGGCATTAAAAAAGGAGGGAACAAAATTCTGGAAAAGATAACTCAGCAGTCCGTCCCCCCCACAGCATGAGAAAACAAACCCAAAATTCCCGCTTTTTTCACCCGGAAATCGTGCGAACTGTTCAAGGTTCCGAGAGTACGAATCGCTCTCTCCGCCACATGAAACCCTCGTACCATGCTGCGTGCAGCGGGTACGAGGGTTTTTGCTATCGATCAATTATCGTTTTGGTGGAAAAGGGCTGTACATTCTGGATGAACCTAAAAGTGCATTATCTCCATCGAGGCAAATGTCATTTTTTGGATGAAGAGGCAGAATAATACAGGAATATTTATGCTCTCCCGCTTTTTTCGCTGAGACCAAGGCTCTTTTTCTTTTCCGCGAGGCGGCTGTTGTAGAAGTAGATCTTGTTATACCAATAACGCGAGAGAAAAAGCGTTGTCAGCTCGCTTACGATCAGAATCACCAGCCATGATAAATCGAGCGTCCAGAGATCATAAGCAATGCCTGTCGCAACATAAACAACGACGAGCAGGAGAAGGCAGACAGCCATATTGATCGCTACGACCATTTTCCTGGTGCTTTTCACAAACAGCGTGACCGTAAAGATGGAAGAAAGGCAAATCGTACCGATAACGCCGCTGATAAAGACATTTGAAAGTACCGCCTCAGGGACAAACTCGTCCCATTCCTGCGAGATTACAACCCAAATCAGCCTCATCAGGAAGCCGGCAGTTCCGCACAACAGCAGATTGATCAAGAGCATCTTTACTCTATACATAGGCTCCTCCTACAGGCCGAGAAAGTCTTTGAAGGCTGTCGCATAATTCTTCGACACCTCGACTTCTTTTTTGGTATTGCTAAATCGAAGCACCAGCCTGCGGCCGAACCACGGGACAATCTGGCTGACATTCTCAATATTCACGATGAAGGATCGGCTGACACGGATGAATCGATCCACGGGAAGTGTTGACTCAAGCTCATACAGCTTTTCCTTGACCTTATACTCTCCAAGCGGAGTAACGCAAAAAACAAAATTACCTCTCGCTTCGAAAAAGCAGACTCGCGAGTACGGGATGATCTCCATTGTATCGTTTTCGGTCTTGCCGATTACGGATTTCTGCGCACCGTCAGCGCTTCCTTCCTGCGGTTGCGAGCCGAGCAGCTCAAATAATCGATGAATCCGACTCCACTCGAAAACAACAGCAGTCTTCCCTTCCGGAATCGGCAATCCCTTTTCAACGGCGGCAAAGGGCGACGACGGGTTCAGCGGAACTTTGCGCGCGGCAAGAAGCTCCGTCAAAACATCGCGAATTTCATCACTTGCGACCAGGTCGATTCCGTCGGTGAAGATTCCCATCCAAATACCATCGCCGAATTCCGGCACACCTTCCGTGAAAAGTCTATTACAGTATATCGCACAAAGCTCCGATATAATCAAGATTCGCAAATCCGCCCATCCTTCAGCCGGATGATTCCCGTTCCGTAAGTCGCTGATTCGGCTGAGTGCGTCACCATCACAATCGTTTTCTTATCCTTTTGGTTGATGTGCCGCAGAAGCTCCATGATTTCCGTTCCTGTCTTGCTGTCAAGGTTGCCGATCGGCTCATCCGCAAGAATAATGTCCGGATCATTTATCAGCGCGCGGGCAATCGCGACGCGCTGCTGTTCGCCGCCGGATAATTGGCGCGGGGTGTTTTTGCAGCGGTGTGAGAGTCCGACTAACGCCAGCACATTGGCTAGGTTATCCTTATAGTCACTCGCTTTTTTGCCATCCATCAGGATTGGCAGCAGAATATTCTCTTCTACATTCATATTCGGCACAAGATTATAGAACTGGAAGACAAAGCCGAGATTCTGCCTTCTGATTCGGCTCTCCACTTTATCGTTAACCGTCGTCAAATCCTGCCCGCGCAGGACAACATTCCCCGACGAGACACAGTCAAGGCCGCCCATCATGTACAGCAGCGTACTTTTCCCCGAGCCGGATGCTCCCATGATTGACAGGAAGTCACCCTTCATAACCTTGAGACTGACATTATTCAGAACATTAATCGAGGTATCCCCGATCGGATATGATTTGGATACATTTCTGACTTCAATTTCGCATGTGTTCATGTAGTACTCCTTCTTGCCGATTTCCGGCTTTTCTTTCGTGTAATCGTATGATGCTGTTTATTCATATTTGATGCTCGCAATCAGGTTCTGGCGTGCAGCCATGGATGCGGGGATCAGTGCGGACAGGATGAGCAGTAGGAGGGCGGCTGCCGCAAAGAGCGCATATATATCGACAGAGTAATGTATTCTGATCGGTCCGACGATCGTACTGATGATGTTCGGTACAATCGAGAGAAGCAGTGTTGCGCCGACGCATCCGGCGGCAACGGATATGAGTCCCGTTAACGTTGATTCGAGGATGATGATTCGGGAGATCCTGGATCTGTCGGCACCGATGGAACGGTAGATCGCAAACGTCTTTTTTCTCTCCAGAAATGACAGGACGAGATTATTTGCAATGCCGACGACACTGATGAGAAGCGCGACCTGGGTAAAGGTCTTCAGTACCGTAAAGACGGCGATGATTCCATCGCTGCTTCGCTTCTCTAATTCCGCATGGGTTGCCGAGTACCGAATATCCGTGAGAAATTCGTTTTTGAGACTGTCCTGTACTTTGGACGAATCTCTGTCCGTATTGATAAGAATGGTCGAATATCCAAGCGGATTTGCGTCTTTTTTCAGGTTTTCAGCGGAGACCAGCGCCAGTTTCCCCAAATCCCAGAGCGTATCAAAAATTCCGGCGACGGTGTATTCTGCTTTTGTGTTGTTGAACGTAAGCGTAAGTTTGTCGCCCTGTTTTGCACCGATCAAGTCAGCCATACGCGATGCGAGAATTATGCCACGCTCTTCGTTCATTTTCCGGATGGTATCTTCCTTGTCACCTACAAAGGATAAATTCCAGAAGTCAAAATAATTATCGCTCTGAATGCCGTAAAGGTTCGTGATCGGCTCACTGCTGCCTTCTATCGGAACCATATTCAATTTGTATGTCGGGCTTACCTGCGATACACCGGGGTGTTCTGCAAGTCTTGCGATGTCTCCGTCGTCGGCATTGTTATATACGACATACAGATCGAATTTTGTTGTTTCGGAGAACATGAGATCCAGCTCCCGGCTCAAAGACCCACTGAGTGTATAGATAAAAATCAGGCTGGCAAGGCTGATACATGTCAGGATGGTATTGTTTGTAAGGCTTCGGTTTCCGCGGATATTGCGGGCGGCGATTGCCAGTATATTTCCTTTAGCTGCAATACCGATGCGGGAAATCAGATTGCCCGTAAGACGGCATATCGACGGGATAAGCAGGATTATGCCGACAAGAGCACCCGTCATACAGACGGAATTTCCGGCAATCGCAGCGATCATCGATTTCGGAAGAAAAGACGGAACGATCATAGAAACAACAATCAGTACCGCACCGATAAGTGCGTTGATCCAGCTGCTTTCCTTCTGTGCCAGATCCGCCCCGAGAAGAACCTCCTTCAAAGGACGTCTCGAACTGCCGATGATCGGTGCCGCTGAACTCAAGACCGAAAGAATTACGGCGAAAGCGAAAGTGGCGGCAGCATAAAAAGGATTGATCTTCAGTGCCGAAGCGACATCTGTAATCCATGAGGGGGCGTTTATGGAAAGGATTTTCTCCGATGCCGGGTATCCCATAAGGATTCCCGCGAGACCGCCGGCCGCGCCGATGACTGCGCTTTCAGTGAGGAAAATGGAGGTCATTCTCTTTTTGGTTGCACCGACGCTTCGGAACGTTCCTATAACAGGCAATCGTTCCGTTGTAATTACGCGATAGGAGGTGTAAATAATGAATGCGCTGACCAGAATCGCGAAGATTGATACAATGAGAAATGACACAGAAGAGTCAGCTGAATTTGAGCTGATGCGAGAGGGGCTCAGGGAATCCTCGACAGCACTGTTCGGATAAAGAGACGACAGCTTTTTGATGATGTCCTCCTTTGCCACGCCGTCCTTCAAACCAAGAAATACGACGTTCGGGATCCCTTCCGTTTCGAAAATTTCATCGAGGCGATCCTTATTCATGATCATAACGGCAATATGTGCCTCGTCGATGAAGATTCCTTTTGACTGACAGACCGCAGCAATTTTGTAAGTACCGGGATGTGCATGGACATTAAGATCAATCGAATCACCGGCTTTGTATCCTAAGCGCTCCGCCGTAAAAGAGCTGATGATCAATTCGTCCTCTGCAAGAGAAGTCGGTGTACGACCTGCAAAGGAAAGCTCAGTAAAAGAAGACAGCGTGTCCAAATCGGCCCCCCATACGCTGAAATACTCCGACTCTTCGACGGTAGGCTCATACAGGACATGACACTTAAAAGCCTGGAGAACATAGTCG
>DIEQ01000067.1 GCA_002418705.1 Mageeibacillus sp. UBA5770
ATTCATCGAAAGCCATGATGATGTCAGATCCAAGATCCTGCTGGATCTCCATGGATTTTTCCGGAGTAAGGAATTGCTTCGAACCGTCGATATGTGACTTGAAATGCACGCCTTCCTCGATGATATCCTTCGGTTTTGCAAGTGAAAACACCTGGAATCCGCCGCTGTCCGTCAGGACCGCACCTTTCCAGTTCATGAATTTATGCAGACCGCCTGCATCCCTGACAATATCGCTGCCCGGACGCATCCACAGGTGGTATGTGTTCGACAGAATAATTCCGGCACCCATTCCGGATATTTCATCCGGTGACATGCCTTTTACCGTGGCCTGGGTTCCGACCGGCATAAAAGCAGGCGTCATAAATGAGCCGTGAGGCGTGTGCACACGCCCGAGCCTTGCTCCGGACTGTGCACATGTGTGAATATGTTCATACCATACTGGAGGTTTTGACGAATTCTCTGACATAAAGTTACCCTTCCGTTTACTGCTTTGCATCCATTTTGGTCAGGAACATCGCATCCCCAAAGCTGAAAAAGCGATATTTTTGGTTAATTGCTTCCCGGTAGGCCGCAAGGACATGCTCTTTCCCGGACAGGGCCGAGACGAGCATGATCAGTGTTGATTCCGGAAGATGAAAATTAGTGATCAGTGCATCAATGCACTTGAAGGTGTATCCGGGATAGATGAAAATATCGGTCCAGCCTGACGAGGGAGGCATTTGCGGGTCCTTCGAGGCCACCGTCTCAAGTGTTCGGCAGCTTGTCGTGCCGACAGCAATGATACGTCCCCCCCTCTCTCTGGCTGCCCTGATCTGATCCGAGGCCTCCTGTGAGAAGGAATACCATTCTGAATGCATGACGTGTTCTGTAATCTCCCCGCTCTTAACGGGACGGAAAGTTCCCAGGCCGACATGAAGAGTCAGTTCTGTCACAGTTACGCCCATAGCTTTGATTCTTTCGAGAATCTCATCGGTGAAATGCAGTCCGGCCGTCGGAGCGGCAGCCGAACCGGGATCCTTTGCATAAATCGTCTGATACCGTTCTTTATCCGCAAGCTGTTCATGGATATATGGCGGAAGCGGCATGGTTCCTGCTTCGTCAAGGACTTCTTCCCATATACCCTCAAATGAAAAACGCACAACACGGTTGCCCGTATCGAGTACTTCTTCGACGACGCAGGAAAGCTTTCCTTCGATAAACTCAATCTCGTGTCCGGTTCTGACTTTTTTGCCCGGACGTACGATCGTCTCCCACAAATCCCTGCTCAGACGCTTCAGAAGCAGAATCTCAACAGCGGCTCCCGTGTCCTTGCGCGCGCCGAGAAGGCGCGCGGGAATAACCCTCGTGTTATTAACAACGAGGCAGTCGCCCGGCCGCAGAAGCGAAGGCAGATCCGTAAAAGACATATGCGTTACTTCACCCGTATTTCCGTTAACAGATAGCAGACGGGATCCGCCCCTCACTTCAGGTGGGTGCTGCGCAATCAATTTTTCCGGTAAATCATAATAAAAATCGCTTGTTCTCATAAGTTGCCATTATAGTATACAATTGACGCTTGTGTACAGTAGATGCTATCATTTCTTCATAGTTCTTTAAATGTGAGATAATGTGTGTAAATTTAAATAGTATAAGTGAGGTAGGAACATGAAAAGGCCTGTTTTTGAAGGATCCGCCGTTGCGATCGTCACACCTTTTTCAAAGGAGGGTGTCGACTACAAAAAACTTGCTGAGCTTGTCGACTTCCAGCTTGAAAATAAAACAGATGCCATTGTTGTATGCGGCACAACCGGTGAAGCATCCACAATGCCTGATACCGAACATCTGGAGGTCGTAAGGTTTGTCATCGACCGAGTCGCCAAAAGAGTCCCTGTAATCGCAGGAACCAGCAGCAATGACACAGCCCACGGAGTGGAGCTTTGTAAAAAAGCGACGGCTCTCGGCGCTGATGCCCTTCTATCCGTTACTCCCTACTACAATAAGACATCACAGGAAGGCTTGTACCGTCACTTCAAGGCGATGTCCGATTCGACAGATCTTCCGATTATTCTCTATAACGTTCCGTCAAGGACCAACCTCAACATCCAGCCGCAGACAATCAAGCGGTTGTCTGCACTTCCGAATATTGTCGCCATAAAGGAATGCAATCTTCTTCAGGTTCCTGAAGTTGCAAGACTCTGTGGTGATGACCTTGTGCTGTATTCCGGTGAAGACGGACTTGTTGTACCGATGCTCTCCCTGGGTGCCAGGGGTGTCATCTCCGTTGCAGCCAACATCGTGCCTCAGGAAATGAGCGAACTGGTCCACAGCTATCTTGACGGTGATCTCAAAAAATCGCTCCAGATACAGTTGGATTTCCTTCCTCTGATTAACGCACTTTTCTCTGATGTGAATCCCATCCCCGTAAAAGAAGCGCTGAATATTCTTGGCTGGAATGTCGGACTATGCCGCATGCCATTATGTGAAATGTCCCCCGAATGCCGTGACAGACTCGAAAGCGTCATGTCCGGTTACAGTATTGACTACGCCAAATACCATTAATTCTAATAGAGTCGTTTAAAGATGACTTAAGACGACTAAAGATGTTCACAAGGAGATTTACATGACAGATGTACGAATTTTTCTCAACGGCTGCAATGGCCGCATGGGCAGGGTCATCACTGATATCTGTTCTCAGGAACAGGGAGTCAGCATCGTAGCCGGTGCGGATGCCAATGGCGTCCCATCTTCTTTTCCGGTCTATTCCACTGCAACAGACTGTAAAGAGGACTTTGATGTAATCATCGATTTCTCGCATGTCCTTGCATTACCTTCCGTAATAAAGCTCGCAGAACAGAAGAATAAGCCCCTTGTCATGTGTACCACCGGACTGTCCGAAGACGATAAAAAGGCCCTCACGGTCCTGTCTGAAAAATCAGCTGTATTCTATTCGGCGAATATGTCGCTTGGCGTCAACGTACTGATCAGCCTCGTCAAGAAAGCCGCCGACATTCTTTACCCGGGCTTTGATATCGAAATCGTTGAAGCACACCACAACCAGAAGCTCGATGCCCCTTCAGGCACCGCACTTATGATTGCAGATGCAATCAACGAAACACTCGATAACAGTATGGAATATATATATGACCGCCACGATGTCCGCCGTAAGCGCGACCCCAAAGAACTCGGGCTCCACGCAATCCGGGGCGGCAGCATTGTCGGAGACCACAGTGTCATCTTCGCAGGCCCTGAAGAAGTACTCACAGTCTCACACAGCGCACAGACAAGAAATGTCTTTGCACGCGGTGCTGTCGCAGCCGCAAGATTCATGTGCGGAAAATCTGCCGGGATGTATTCGATGAAAGATCTGATTAACTGAACAGATAAGTTACACAATCCGGAACATGTAAAAGAGGAAGCTTTCAACGGCTTCCTCTTTTTTTATAATTATAATTATGTGATTATTTGGCGTCAGTTCCTTTTGAGCCCTTATTCATCGGTTTTTCCATGGATTTTACTTCGGCTTCTTGAGTGACTTCTTCGACCGGTTTGGCGATATATCGCTCAATCTGCTGCCAGACAAAAAATGTATTCAGGTACTGCACAAATGAAAAGGCAAAAAACAGATAATAGAATATGGAAAGTGCAAAACCGGCATACGTAAAGCTGAACAGCATGATAACCGGAATAACAAACAGCACAATCAAATTGACAAGAAAAATTCCGATTGTTGGGATCAGACGCCCCAGAAAGAAGAGAATTGCGTTCCTGTATACATATCTGAGTTTTAAATCAACCGACGCAATCATCGGATAAACAAAGATCTGGACACACATAAAAATAACGAATATCACAATAAATATCGCACTGAATATCTGGGAGTACTGGCCCTGGTAGACATTGGTATAAAAAACGATATTAAAGAGAATGACAACGGTGCCGATAACCGAGACGAGTGAAGCTATTGCTGATGGTTTCCAGTCTTTCTTCACCGCAGAAGCAAAATCAGACCACAAGAAAGTCGTGGACTCCCTGGCATAGTTGCGGTATACATAGCTGAGACCTGTCTGGACAGGCCCTACAGCTACCAGCTGCATTCCGACAGTAAACATGACCATAAACAGCACAAGCAGGAAATAAAGCTGAAGGGCGGCATTCCCGCCCGCTGCACTGCCGTCAGAAACTGCGATTCCCATATCCGACAGATATTGCTGGAAAGCCGTAGGATCAAAAATCGGATTAAGCTGCGGAAGGAAGAAAACAATGCCTGCATAGGCAATCAGCATAGCCGGGATATTAAAAATAACGAACATCAGATTGGTTGTTACAAGCTTAAAAAATTTACTGGAGTATGTCTGAAAAAAGCGTACGAAAGGCCCGTGCTTCGGATCGTCCGCATACACCCCGGGTCCTTCTTTGTTATAATTCGGAAAAATTCCCATATTCGCCCCCATGTTCACATTAAATTTTTAAAAAAACCGTTCACTCAGCCGAAACATTCTTATTTTACACTTATTTATTAAAAAATTTATCTAAAGGTTTGCGGTAACTGTCAATTTTTTCAAGGGAACGCTCCGCATATTTGAGATATTTGTCTTTCTTGTTCCTGACCTTAAACCCGAGCGGTGCTATAAGCCCGAAATTTGCATTCATCGGCGAGAAAGATTTGATACTCTCATCTGAAATATAGGCAGCCATGGCACCGAGCATCGTATCATCCGACAATGAAAGGGGCAGCGGGGCCCCGCAAACGTGAGCAGCAGCATGCAATCCGCTGACAAAGCCGGAACCTGTCGACTCAATATAACCCTCAACACCTGTCATCTGCCCGGCAAAGAAGATTTCCGGATTGCTGCGGAGGGCGTAGTGCGGATTGAGGAGTCTTGGCGAATCCAGATATGTATTCCTGTGCATGACGCCCATACGGAAGAATTCAGCTTTTTGAAGGCCGGGTATCATACGGAACACTCTGGTCTGCTCCGGGAAGCGAAGCCGTGTCTGAAACCCGACAATATTATACATTGTCGCGGACCTGTCATCCTGTCTGAGCTGGACACAAGCATACGGTTCACTGCCAGTCCGCGGGTCAATCAGTCCTACTGGTTTGAGAGGACCGAATCGAATGGTATCCTTTCCCCTTTTGGCCATAGTCTCGATGGGCATACAGCCTTCAAAAACAGTCTCCTTGTCGAAATCTTTCACTTCGGCCAATTCCGCATCCACGAGTTCCTGCCAGAAAGCGTCATACTCCTCCATATTCATCGGGCAGTTAAGATAGTCATCCCCGCCCTTCCCATAACGGGACATGGCAAATACGATTGATCTGTCAATTGTATCGGACATGACAATCGGAGCTGCCGCATCAAAGAAATGAAGGGTTTTCTGTCCGAGTTTTGCAGTTATATCCGCGAAAAGCTCACCCTGTGTGAGAGGACCGGTGGCTACAATAACAACGCCTTCCTGAGGCAGTTCCTTCACTTCTTCCGTAACAACGCGGATCAGAGGATGTGCGTTGATTTTACGGGTTACAAGCTGAGAAAATTCGTCGCGGTCAACGGCTAAAGCACCGCCGGCAGGCACGCTTGTCTGATCCGCACATTCCATGATAAGTGATCCCAGACGGCGAAGTTCTTCTTTCAGAAGGCCCACTCCATTTTCAATCTGGTTTGAGCGCATCGAGTTACTGCATACAAGCTCTGCGAAAGTAGGCAGATGATGTGCATCCGTATACTTAGCCGGCTTCATTTCCTTTATTACGACAGGAATTCCGGCCTTTGCAAGCTGCCAGGCAGCTTCGCATCCGGCCAGTCCCGCTCCGATTACCGTTACTTCAGGATATGACATATTTATGATACCTCTTGTCAGCGCTTGTCCTTCGTGCGCGATTATTCTGCTGATTCCATGATAGTCTCAGGCTCCGGTGAGTCGGCTGCCTCAGGGACCGGAGCGTTCACATCCGCTTTTTTAGCTGACTTTCTGGCATTCGTCGGGCATTCACGGTTGCCGCATTTCGGATATGACTTGCCTCTGAATTTTTTCCAGACCATATAGCTTCCGCAGGTTTCACAGGTCTTGCCTTCAACAGGAAGATCCCAGCTGATGAACTTGCATTCGGGATCCGTTCCCTTTTTGTCACAGGTATAGAATGAACGGCCTTTAAATTTCCTCGAGGTATGGGACACAAGCCCCGAACCGCACAGGGGACAGTTCCCTTTAACCACAATCTCAAGATTCTTCGTGTATTTACATTCAGGGAAATTCGAGCAGGCAACAAACTTACCGTAGCGGCCTTCTTTGATCAGAAGTTCGCCCTCCCCGCACAGCGGACAAACTTCCCCTGTTTTTTCCTGTGTCATCTCGACCTTCTCAAGATCTGTCATAGCTTTTACGACCTGTTCGTGAAAAGCGGGGTAGAATTCGGAGAGCACTGCAACCCAGTTCTTTTTACCGAGTTCAATTTCGTCAAGCATTTCTTCCATCTGTGCTGTAAAGGCAACATCGACAATATTATTGAAGTTAACGGAAAGAAGCTTTGAAACAACCATGCCCAGCTCTGTCGGGCAGAGATATTTGGTCTGCTTCTCAACATAGTTACGTTCAAGAATAGTCGAAATCGTAGGGGCATATGTTGACGGACGGCCAATACCTTTTTCTTCAAGTGCCTTAATCAGAGTCGCTTCCGTGTATCGGGCCGGCGGCTGCGTGAATTTCTGTTCGGGTGTCAGCTTAAGGAGATCCAGTTCCTGGCCTTCGGTGAGTTCCGGGAGCTTTTCTTTTCCGGAGTTCTTCTCATCCTCCTCAGCGGTATCCTCCGTAATATCGGCATAGGCTGCGAGGAATCCCTGAAAGCGGATTGTCTCTCCCTGAGTACGAAAGACGTGCTGTGAACAAGTAATGTCAAGAGAAACCGTATCTACTTCGGCCGGAGCCATTTGAGAAGATAAGAAGCGGTCCCAAATCAGCTTATAGAGGCGATACTGGTCATTTGTAAGAGAACTGTGAAGTGAATCCGGCGAGAGATCGAAATGTGCAGGACGGATGGCTTCATGTGCATCCTGCGAGGTGTTCTTGTTCGCATATTTACGGGGGGTGCGGGGAACATACTGTTCTCCGTAACGCTCACCGATAAGAGTTCTCGCCATCGCGAGAGCCTCGTCCGATATTCTGACTGAGTCGGTACGGATATAGGATACAAGGGCGACCTGACCCTGTCCTGCAATTTCAACGCCCTCATAGAGCTGCTGGGCGACACTCATCGTCTTTCTCGATGTAAAACTAAGACGCCTTGAGGCTTCCTGCTGGAGAGTACTGGTTGTAAACGGGGCAAAAGGATTGCGCTGCTTGCTTCCCTTTTTAATCGAATCAACGACAAAAGGGGACTCTTTAATGTCAGCAAGGACGGCATCGGAATCTTCTTTACAAGCAAGCTTTATCCGCTCAACCTTTGCGCCTTTTTTCTTGCCGTGATATCGCGAACGGAAAGGAAAGGAAATATCCTTGGGGCTTAACTCAGCCGTAAGATTCCAGTACTCTTCTTTTTGGAAAGCATTAATCTCATTTTCGCGGTCAACCACCATTCTTGTGGCAACTGACTGGACTCGTCCGGCAGAAAGGCCTTTACGGACTTTTTTCCAAAGAAGCGGACTTAGTTCATATCCCACGAGCCTGTCTAGGATTCGTCTTGCCTGCTGCGCATTAACCAGATCAATATCAATCGCACGGGGCTCGGCAATTGCTGCCTGAACAGCCTTGAGTGTTATTTCATTAAAGCTGATGCGGCATGATGAGGATGCATCGATCCCGAGAACACCGGCTATATGCCATGCTATTGCTTCACCTTCGCGGTCAGGGTCAGTTGCAATATAGACTTGTTCAGCATCTTTCGCGAGATCTTTGAGCTCACGAATGACCTTCTCTTTTCCCTTCATATTAATATACGTCGGCTTAAAATTCTTCTTGACATCCACACCGATTGTAGAGGATGGAAGATCGCGGATATGTCCTACCGAGGCGGAAATCCGATATTCCTTCCCCAGGTAACGACCAATGGTCTTTGCTTTAGCCGGTGACTCAACAATTACGAGTTTTCTATTCATTTTCTCTCATTTCTCTGCATCAGCTGCTTTATTTAGGATTATTAACAACGAATTAGTATATAACGGATGCCCTTTTCACTGCAAAACAAGTGAAAATCGATGATTTAGGGCAATCTTTTACCATTATATACTTCATGAGCAGAGAAAAGTCAAAGCATATCTTTGGCGCTGGACGATCACGCGTCCTGACAATTCGAGTTCCGACAGCAGCGGTGCTATCTTTGCAAAAGAGAATCCGGTCACATTTATCAGCTCATCCATGGTCTGTTCTGAAAGTGAAAGCTGATCAGCCAGAACCCGCTTGCACTCCTCATGTGTGAGCTGTTCAGGGTCCTCCTTAAGACGCCTTCTTAACCTTTTACGCTCTTCATCGAGTCTGATTTCATCCATCTCACGAAAGAAAGCAACGCCGGCCAGACGTGCAAGGATATCCTGGGAAGATAAAAGAAGATCCGCCCCATCCTGAATAAGGCGCAGATTCCCCCGTGACTGCTGGGCATATATCGTACCCGGAACCACAAATACATCACGCCCCTGCGCCGCTGCAAAGCTCGCCGTATGAAGCGTCCCGCTGAATTCGCCTGCTTCCATGATCGCCACGGCATCGGAGAGTCCAGACAGAATTCTGTTTCTGGCAGGAAAGTACTGCCGTAATGCCTTCTGACCCGGCGGCATCTCAGAAATAACAAGTCCCGTCCTGCGTATCCGCGCGAATAGATCTTTGTTCTCAGGAGGATATACGCAGTCGAGACCGCCGGCGAGAACCGCCACGGTCCTGCCCCCCGACTTAAGTGTTGCTTCGTGTGCCTCCGAATCTATTCCGCGCGCCAGTCCGCTGATTATGCAAATCCCGCGGTCAGCAAGCTCACCTGTGATTTCTCTGGTAACGGTCAATCCGTATATAGTGGGCTGCCGGCTGCCGACGACGGCGACTGCAGGTAACTTGTGTTCACCCAGAATGGATAAGTCACCCATCCAGTAGAGAACAAGCGGCATCCCCTCAAGCTTTCTTAAGTTGAAAGGATATTCGGGGTCATCCCGATTGACTGAACAAATGCCCAGACTGCGGCATGCATCAGCTCTTTTCTGTGCCTGAGACTTCTTTGTGTCATCCCTTATGCAGGATCTGATATTGGCCCATTCCTGTTCAGAAAGCAGATTTTTTGATTCCTGAGGAATTTTTTCAAATGAATTCGTATATAGATCACGAAGCCTGCGAATCAGATGATGCTCCATCAGGAGTCTGATACGTCTTCCCCCTATCCGGGAATCAAGAATCAATTCGGAAATAAATAAATCCGCAGCCAGTAAATCCATATTCTGCTCAGTATTGGTCGGTTTCATTTTCATCAGGCTCCTCTCATATCCGCCGTAAATTACCGGGTTATACATTATTGCGTTTTTCTTCTGAATTGCATCGCTTCGGATACATGTGAAATCATAACGTCCTTCTCTCCTTCCAAATCAGCAATTGTTCTGGAGACACGCAGCATCCGGTTAAGTCCGCGTGCCGAAATACGAAGCTTCTCAGCCGACTGTACGGCAAATTCTGCAGACTTCTGAGAAATTCTGAAAAAATCCATGATCTGGTGTGTCCGGTTGGAGCCGTTTAGGACCCTTGGCTGACCCGCTTCATCACAGCGCCTATACTGGCGCTCCCAACAGGCGTCCACCTGCTCTCTCAGAAGCGGGGAAAGATGCATACTGCTGCCCTGAACCGATTCAAGCAGCGCTGTGCTGTCGATCCGGTACAGCTCAGAGAACAGGTCGATCCGGTCCATCAGCGGACCGCTGATTCTGTTAGCATATTGCTTCCTCTGCAGTTCAGTGCACGTGCATTTCATAGCATCCTCAAGCAGTCTTCCGCATCGACATGGATTCATGGCGCCGACCAGGAGAAACTGCGTAGGAAAACGGACCTTCATGCCGGCTCGAGAAATGAGAATGCTGTTCTCTTCCATCGGCTGCCGCAGGAGATCCAGTACTCGGGGAGAAAATTCAGCCATTTCGTCTAAAAATAGTACCCCGTGCAGGGAGAGAGATAATTCTCCGGGGGTGGGGTTCGAGCCTCCGCCAGCCATGGCTGCTGATGTACAGGTATGATGGACAAATCGGAAAGGACGCTGGTCAAGGCACAGGTCTTCATCAAGCAGAATGCGTGATGCACTTCGAAGCTTCAGCAGTTCAAGCTTTTCGGATGCTGTCAGAGGCGGCATGATACCCTGCAGGATTCTGGCAGCCGTTGTCTTTCCGCTCCCCGGGCTGCCGGTAAGCAGAATGTTATGAAAGCCGCTGGCTGCCAGCAATATCGCGCGTCCTGTCTTCTCCTGTCCGCGAAGAAGGGAAAAATCAATGGATTCGAGAAAGGTTTCCGACAGTGCGCCTGCATGTGTCTCAGGAGTCAGCAATCCGGGGTTGGAGTAAATTAATGAATCCGCGTCATCAAGGAAGGACTTGCCCGACAGGCGATCCGGATCATTTTCTTCTTTATGTCCCTCGATATATCTCACAGCACCCTTGAGCGTACCGGCACCGCGTGCTGCTATTTCCATAATTGCTGCCTCCCTGACATTCCTCGCAGGCACAATAATATGGGCAATATCTGTATCTTGTGTGCAGACCATCCTGGGGATGCTGCCCGGAACATCACGGACTTCACCTGTCAGAGTCAGTTCACCGTAGGCGAAAATGCGCCCGTTCAGGCTGTTTCTGATCTGACCGGATGCCATCAGAATGCAAAGTGCAAGCGGAAGGTCGAATGAGGATCCTGATTTATGCATGTAGGCCGGTGACAGCCCAACCGTAATCCTGCCGGTGGGAAATTCGTATCCTGCATATCGGATAGAGGCACGGACACGCTCCTTTGACTCACGTATGGATGGGTCGCAAAGACCGACTATTTCAAACGTGGGAAGCCCTGCGCAGATAGTAACCTCGATTTCAGCAAGAAAGCCTTCAATCCCATACAGAAAGCTCGTTGACATCTTTGCATATCTGTTCTTTTTTCCTGTCATCATCCAGCCCTCCTTTGTTCCGTTCTCCTATGTTACAAAACTACACAAGTGACCGGGCGTCCGATTTTTCGACAATAGAATCCGAAAACTGACAATAACCTACTAAAAACCAAGCGTTTCCGGGGAAATTTGTACCCTCTGAGTCATTGCCCCGCTGGTGTCTCATGTTATAATAATCGGGTGTTCAAAATGAAAAGTAATGAAAGAGGTTTTTAATGAAACTGGGAATTGTTGGTCTGCCGAATGTCGGAAAAAGTACGCTTTTTAATGCAATAACAAAGGCGGGCGCCGAATCTGCCAATTACCCGTTCTGCACAATCGAGCCGAATGTAGGTATTGTCGCGGTTCCTGACTCGCGTCTCGACCGCCTTACTGAAATGTATAATCCAGTCAAGACGACTCCTGCCGTCGTTGAGTTTGTAGATATTGCAGGCCTTGTCCGCGGTGCCAGCAAAGGCGAAGGACTTGGCAATAAGTTCCTTGCGACAATCCGCGAAGTTGATGCAATTGTCCATGTCGTCCGCTGCTTTGATGATGAGAACGTTATTCATGTTGACGGCGCAACAAACCCAACCCGTGATATCGAGACAATCGACCTTGAGCTGATTCTCGCTGATATGGAATACATGGAGAGACGGATCGACAAATGCCGCAAGATGATGAAGGGCGGAGATAAGAAATACGAGCCCGAACTCAAAGTGTGCGAACGCATTTACGAGACTCTTGAAAAGGGCAAGTCCGCAAGAACGCTCTTTTTCGAAGAAGACGAACAGGTCTACGTGAAGGATCTGGCTCTTCTTTCCTCAAAGCCGATTCTCTATGCAGCCAATGTCTCCGAAGACGATGTCGGCGGACCGGAGCCGGATTATGTAAAAGAAGTACGTGTTTTTGCAGAACAGGAAGGCGCGGAAGTAGTTGTTATTTCAGCCCGCATCGAAGAAGAAATCGCCATGCTTGAAGAAGATGAGCGCAAAGCATTCCTCGAAGATCTCGGACTCGATCAGTCCGGACTCGATAAAATGATTCAGGCCTGCTATAAGCTTCTGGGACAGATTTCATTTTTGACAAGCGGACCGGACGAGTGCCGTGCCTGGACCATCAAAAAGGGTACAAAAGCACCCCAGGCAGCAGGTAAGATCCATTCTGATTTCGAGCGCGGCTTCATCCGTGCTGAAATTGTAGCCTTTGATGATCTTATGGCCAGTAAGACATATGCTGCGGCACGCGAAAAAGGCCTTGTACGTTCAGAAGGCAAGGAATACGTGATGAAAGACGGGGATGTTGTTCTCTTCCGCTTCAACGTATAAGCTATAAATCAGGAACAGAATTTATTTATTATCAGGATTTTGATTCGCAGTTGGGTTCGCCCCTTCTGCGAATTTTTTTACGATAAAACCGATCATGGCTGTACTTGCTGCGAATATTAAAAATACAAAGGCTTCTGACAGCCAGACCCAGGTCTGCGCTGCGTCAGGTTTGAAGATCGTGATAATGAATACCAGAATTGTTCCGGTGATGTATAAGAGCGTAGACAGGCGGACAAATTTACGCAGAAGCGGATCTTTTTTTAAAAGAACAAAATGCTGTACAATAAGCAAAAGAATTGAAAAAATCAGGAAAAAAATAGCCGTAATGAATTGCGTGCTCATATGCGTATTCCTCTTTTTTCGAGTTCTTCTTTTATGTGAAGATTTATCTGTTCTTTTAGATATTCCTCATCAGAATTATTTTCGATGATAATGTCTGCCAATTCTTCATATTCTTCTCGCGTCATCTGCATATCCATCCTGCGCCTTGCGTCATCACGGCTCATGCCGCGGTTTTCGAGGCGCTGCAGGCGGATCTCCTCGTCAGCGCTGATTACCCAAATCTGATTGCAGACATCGAGAAAACCCTTCTGAACAGGAATCGGAACATCCAGAATGATGACCTTTGTACCCTTTTCACGTTCTTTTTCAAGTTCTTCGGCGATTTCATCAAGCACATGGCGGTGGATGACTGCCGATAACTTGTCAAGCTTCGTGCGGTCCGAAAAAACCATGCCGGCAACAAGTTTCCGGTTCAGCTCGCCTGAAGAATCAATCATTTTGTCGCCGAGAAGACTGCGGATTGATTCGAGAGCCCTGCCATTATGACCGGTCACTTTTCTTGATATCTCGTCGGCATCGAGGACGCGGACGCCCCTGTCTGCAAATATCCCGGCAACCGTACTTTTGCCGGTACCTATCCCGCCTGTAATTCCAATAACAAACATTTTTTGCCCCCGTACCTGCTGCCGTAATGATTAACCCGGCAGGTTATCTTAATTGAGTAATCAGGTTTTGCATTCATACCAGCTGCGTCCGGTATTGACTTCTGCAATCAGCGGAACACGTAGTTCTGCTGCGCCTTCCATCGCCTGCTTGAGAATTTGTGAAGCCGTCCCGGCCTGATCTTCCCTGCACTCAACGATTAATTCATCGTGAACCTGAAGTATTAGCACAGCATCAAGCTTTTCGCGGGAAAGCCCTTCGCTGACCCGGTTCATCGCAATCTTTATGATGTCGGCCGCAGTTCCCTGCACAGGCGTATTCATCGCAGCACGCTCACCGAAATTACGGATATTCCGATTGGGCGAAGTTAATTCTTTTACTACTCTTCGCCGGCCGAACATCGTCTCGACATAGCCCTTTTCGTATCCCATTTTCTTAAGAGAATCAAGGTAGGCGCGAATCTTCGGATATTGTGCATAGTAGTGTTCAATGTAATGATGTGCTTCCTGATATGAGACGCCGAGATCCTGGGCAAGGCCAAAATCGCTTATTCCATAAACGATGCTGAAGTTGACCGTTTTTGCGGCCGACCTCATAGACGGCTGTACCATTTCCCTGGGCACATTAAAAATCTTCGCTGCCGTATTGATATGAATATCTTCATGGTTCAGGAAAGCGGCGAGCATATTCTCGTCCTGAGACAGATGGGCAAGGAGCCTGAGCTCGATCTGTGAATAGTCAGCATCGAGAAGCAGGTGTCCGGGCGGTGCGACAAACGCCTTTCTTATCTGGCTTCCGAGATCACTTCGAATCGGAATATTCTGCAGGTTAGGGTCAGATGAGGACAGCCTTCCCGTATTGGTCATCGCCTGAGAAAAACTCGAATGCACACGTCCGTCGGACGGATCAATCACTTTCTGAAGGCCGAGAACAAATGTTGAATCAAGCTTGGCAATCTGCCGGTAATTGAGGATGTCCCGGACGACGGGATGTTCATCGATAAGGCGCATCAGCTCATCAGAATCCGTCGAATATGTTCCGCTGCTGTTTTTACGGCCGGACGGAAGATGAAGCTTTTCGAAAAGCACCTGTCCGATCTGTTTGGGGGACAGTATGTTGAACGTCATGCCGGCCTTTTCATAGATGTCAGCCGACAGCCGGTTCAGTTCAGATTCAAACGAAACATGTATATCAGCCAGTGTCTTGCGGTCGACCAGGACACCTGCGCGTTCCATCTGGTCAAGTCGGAGCACAAGAGGCATTTCGATGTCATACACCAGCTTCTCAAGGGAATGTTCGGCTATCGCAGCCTTCTGAAAGTAAGCAATCCTTCGGCAGAGAAGTGCCCTCCAGGCTGATACTTCAATGGTCTCCGAATTATAGGATACTCCCTGCTCTTTTGGCAAATCGTCTGATTCGCTTTGGGCAAGAAGAAGATCCAGCGGGTTGTTTTCAGAACCGTCCTGCGATTTTTCAGATAATTCAGGTATTGCAAATCGCGGATAAGATTCTTTAACGGCATGCTCATACAGAAGTTCGAACGACGGTGATCCGCCCTCGATCTGGTTTAATATATAGCCGGCAATCTCCACATCAAAACAGGACGGGAACGGCAGTACATAAGGAAGGCCGCGAAACCTTGACTTAATGCTGTGACCGACCGGGAAAAACTCCTCGCCGGCTTTTCCAATCTTCTGTCGGGAAAGATAGTCAATTATCTCTTTTGTATGATCCGGAGAAAAGGCATATATCTGGTCTGCGGCAAAGCAAATGACAATATATGCATTATTTGGGGCAGCGGACTGACTCTGTGCCATTGGAATGTCGAGTGAAATACAGAAACGATCTCTTTCGCGGGCCTTCTGTGCTTCAAAGGCCATGGAAAAATCAGATAACGGTACATCAATTTTAATCGGAGGCAGTACGGCGGGCAGTTCATGTCCGGTATCATCCAGAGGTTCAGCATCCGTTTTCTCCGGGACAGGCTCTGACAGCGACACGTCCTCAAGATTCCATTTTTTGATCTGGCTGCGCAGTCCCAGGCGGTAGAATAATGCCGCGGCAGCTTCCCTGTCCTTTTCCCCGACAAAAAGGTCGTCGAGAG
>DIEQ01000085.1 GCA_002418705.1 Mageeibacillus sp. UBA5770
ATACGTTAACTTTTTTTAACAACTTATATGAATTTTTATGCATCCCTATCTGATTGTTTTACATGCTTATAGACGTGTCTGTCAAATTTGATTTGAACAAGTCAAGTGCAAGTTTTTTTTGTGAGTTATGAAAAAAACAACAAATCGGATGCATTTTTTACCGGCAGTCCATCCGGCAATGATCCTGGCAGGCTGAAATTTCAGAACTTTATCCGCCTGTGTGAAGAGAATCCCTTATCTCAATCAGAAAACCTCATTTGGCTATGTATTTAAGGGCTATTTTGTCATCAACGCATCCTGTTCCGGCAAACTGTCCGATCAGAATGACGGATGCAAGCAGATATTTTCTTACAAAGGTCATTTAAACCTGCCTGAGGCCCATTTGATGAAATGTGTCATGTTGGGAGTGTCGGTATGTCCGCCTTCATGCTGACGCCACGCCAGCTCCCCGTCAAGCAATCCTGTCAGTACGGGAGGCATCACTTCCTTCATGTAATCGTTCGACACTCCAAGGTCGCGGGCTCCGAGCAGCTTGTAAACAGATCCTGCGGCAACGGTGGCCATATAGCTTCCCTTCTGGTCGAGCCATCTGGCATCTCCCTTTTCGGGTATTCCATAGCTGACAAATACCAGCCGGGGGGCACACAACGCCAGCAGCATGTGCGAATCGACCGGCATATGGCTGGCATTCATGGAACCATATTTTCCCTTCTCTGCACCGTATTTGAGATAATTCCCTGCCATCCAGTGGTATTCGCCGGAGGCTGTCAGACTTTCAACGGCTTCACCATAGACCCTGCGGTGAAGTGTTGCTCCTCCTTTTCCTGAAGAGCCGACAAGCACCATTGCAAAGCGGGGTTCAAAAGCCATGGTTACCAGTGCAGCCTTTCCATATCGTGAAACTCCTTCTATTCCCACCCTTTTTGAATCAACTGCGGGATCCGTTTCGAGGTAATCGAGTCCCCTGGCAGCGCCCCACGCCCATGCCCGAAGAGAACCCCAGTCGTCAGGCTTCCTTGGCTGGCCCTTGTTAACCAGACCGATTATCCCTCGTGTCAGACCGGCGCCATTGTCAGCCTGGATACTCGACGGGTCAATCATGGCATAGCCCCAGCCGGCCGTAAGAAGCTGCTGATTTGACGGGATCTCGGCGCCCGGAGCTCCAAAACCGCCGAATATGGGCGTTGCACGAACCATCGGTGTATAGGCCGGATATTTGTCGAGAATCGCCTTTATTTCAGGATCCCGTCCAAGCAGTTCTCTCATCGCCTCATTAAGCTTCGCCAGGTCATCGGGATCAGGCTGGACAGGTGAAGGAAGCGATGAGAAGCCAAACATCATAAGGACTGGCACTGGTCCTTCAGCATTGGCAGGAGTTACAAGAGTCATTTTAATATTAACATCGATAAGGGGATATTCCGAATTGTCTACATGTCCGATAAGCTGTTTTGCAATAACAGGTGTCATACCCACATATTCCCTCTCCTGTATCTGAACCTTCCAGGTGACGGGAGGCGTTTTCTCCGGCATCCTGCCGTATATCTCGCGGTCAAAATCCTCAACTATCTCAGGCCTTCTCTGCTTCCACCACTGCTCGGGAGTCGTTACTTTCCTGCCGTTCTTAAGCGTCAGAATATCCGGGAGAACCGGATAGGGATCAGCTTTCGACTCATCGTAATTTGCATGGTTCGGCGCTGATTCATTCCCGCTCGGACCGGGCCTCAGTTCAGTGATGCCAAGCTGTTCCATCATGTTCTGATGGTCCTGAATGGTTGTGAATGTTACAGGTTCCCCGTATTTCTGTGTGGCAACCTGGGCTGCTGCACTGAATGACAGCAGGATAAAAATGGAAACTAAAAAATTGCGCATTGGAGTTATGGTTTAGAGTTGTGGAAATTATATGCTGGTTGCTGGCTTTGCCCGCCATAGCTTCAGCGGAGGCGGGTTGCTGGTTGCTGGCTGTGGAACGCGGTACGCGGTACGCGGCTTGCGGTACGCGGAGACTTACCGATTACCGATTACCGATTACTTGTTGCTGGTTCTTCTCCGCTCTCCGCTCTCCGCTCTTCTGTCTTCGGTCTTCCGTCTTCACCTCACGCCTCACGCCTTTACGCCTTTACACCTTCCAACTATTTGCCTGTCTTACCTGTACCTGTACATTTTAAAGCGTATAATACTGTATTCATCCCCGGGCTGAGGCATGAAGTTCAGTCTTCCGGATGTCATTGACCTGCCTGTTCCGAAGCCATAATCTCCCCCTCCGGTACCTTCATCGCCGTTAAGCCTTCGCGTTGAAACCCAACTCCCGTTAACGAAAGTGCCTTCATCCATAAATTCCACATCGATGAATTTTCTTTTGGGATCGGGCCTGACCGGAACAAAAGTAAGTCGGAAATTCTTTCCTGCTACAATGAATTCGTCTGGTCCCGTACTGAAAATTATACCGCCGGCATATGTCTGTCGGTGCGATCGGGCTGCCGGATCAGGAAACGCTGCATAATAGCCTCCGCCAAGACTGGCTTCAATCCGGAAACCGCCAAGTTCAAACTTCTGCACAGGGCTTACCGTATCCAGATAAATGCCTGTCATGCTCTTCTTTCCCTGGCGCTGAAGTATCAGATCACTAAGCTGCCCAATGACAGAATATACTTTTGTGATTTCATCATCTTCCGGTTCCCAGTCGTCTATACCGAACGGGGCAAATGCTATTGCATCATGATTGCCGTAAGCCCAGAATGCAAAATTGGCTCCAGCATCACCGTGCCTGAATTCGGGAATGAAGACAGGATTTCCCGGTCGGTGGTACTGTTCAATTGAGTACTTTGCTATATCAATTGGCACGTAGATATCAGGAGCCAGAAAATCAACTGACGGCGCCGCGGCCCTCCAGATATCCAGGGTATGGGGAACAGGTTCGCTGAAAGCTTTGTTCGCTGCCTCGCAGTAATCCCTGTCAGTCATGAACAAGCCCATCTCGTTCTCGATCTGCACGGTGATAACTGTCTGATGCCCGGCATCCGTCTCACGAATATGCTTCATCAGCGCCCTGAAAGCCCTTGCATCAGCTTTCATCGATTCCTTTCCAAACGCTGAAAGCATTTGAAACGATTCGCCGTCGCGGTTCACAGCCCTGGGATATTTCTCCTGGTCAAGTTTCACCCAGCCCGGCGCATCTTCTCCCATATAGGGCGCATATAAGCAGAGCCCGAGGTGCTTGAATTGTGAAACTCACCCCCGATGACAAGGAAGGGCTTTTCGTTTACAATAAGCTTTATTGCGTCTCCCTGCTTTTCGAGCCGTGGAATTGATGTCACCTGGGCAAATGACAGGTAAGTAAAAGTAATAAGGAACGATAGTGTGAGGATTTTTTTCATCTCAGGGAAATTGATTAATAATGAACTGCATATCTACAAATCTATTAATAATCCGTTCAGGTTGTAACAGCAGATGATCACATTCTGCTATAATAATTAGGTATGTTTTTTAAAGAAAATCATGGAGGTCAGAACCAGTATGCCACCGATTGCATAACTGCACCCTGTAACTTAAGGATTTTCAGCCATCAACATCCGGAAACTGACACATAATCCTTACCTTTTCCTGAAAATAACAACAAAAATTTGCCCCAAAACGATAAAAAACCATATGCTTTACGACAAGTTTTTTACCTGAAACGATATGGATTTGAAGACGGAAGACCGGAGACAGAAGAAAGAAGAAGTTCTCGCGGAGTTACGCAGAGAAAAGCGCAGAAGTTGCGCAGAGGAAAACCAGGAACTATGAACCAGCAACCCGGTATTCGTTAATCGGTAATCGGTAATCTTACCGCGTACCGCGTACCGCACACCGCCCAACAAGCAACAAGCAACCAGGAACCTCGAACTTTGAACTCTGCAACCGATTGACAACTGTTATTTATAAACCTGAAATCTTAAAGTGAGTTAAATAATTCAAATAATCGTAATATTTTTATCAAAGTCATATTACCGATGCTTGAAACAATTAAATTTATGTCCTTTAAAACTCCCGTTCTAATTTCTCATCAATACAAGACAACACAGCTTTATGGAAAACAATTACACTAAGGCACAGCTTACCTGGCTGGTGATACTCCGGTTATTCATCGGATGGAACATCCTTTTTGAAGGGATGGTCAAGGTACTGAATCCAAACTGGACTGCAAAAAGCTATCTGCTTGATTCCCAAGGACCCTTCAGCTCGATGTTCTTAAACATGGCAGGCAACGACGGCCTGATGAAATATGTTGATTTTCTCAATGAATGGGGTCTGGTCCTCGTGGGCCTTGGATTGTTCATAGGCTGTTTCACCCGTCTTGCATGCATCGGAGGAATGATCTTACTGCTTCTTTACACCATGTCGCACCCTTCATTCATCGGAGTTGAATACATGATGCCTTTTGAAGGAACTTACTTTCTGATTGATAAAAACCTTATAGAATTTGCCGGACTTGGGCTGCTCTTTGTCTTTCCTGCCGCGAGGGTGATCGGCATCGATCGGTTGCTGATCAGGGTTCTGCCCGAAAGTTTCAGAAAATTCGTCATATAATAACGGAAAAAGAAAAATCGAATATGGCTTCAGACGACAATAAAAATACCGGGAAGGCTTCAAAGATAGGCCGCCGCGATGTTATAAAAACTCTTGCCACGGTACCGCTCCTGGGAGCAGTGGCTTACGGTCTTATAAAAACCAGGAAGACCGCTTTCCTCGACAGGGATATTTCAGATGTTTTCCAGATAAGCAACAAGAATGCGGTGTTTTTGAAACCCGTTCCGGGCGGCAAACAGGTCCGCCTTGGATTAATCGGCTTCGGAATAAGGGGCAAACAGCTTATGAGAGCACTCGGATTCGCGGAACCTTCATATATGGATACACTGACCAAAGCTAAGCTGGACAACCCCGATGATACCCGCTATGACGTTTTCATGGAACAGGATGACCTTAATGTTGTGATTAACGGAGTATGCGATATTTTCGACAACTACGGCGAAGCGGCCAGACTGACCGGTTCCAATATTCATAAGGAAGGTACCAGCGGCAAGTTCGGTCCGGCACCCAAACGATACCTGAACTATAAGGAGATGCTGGCGGCTGACGATATTGATGCTGTTGTTATAGCTGCCCCCGACCACTGGCACGGCACCATGACTATCGAAGCAGCCAGGGCAGGGAAGCATGTCTATTGCGAAAAACCCATGACATGGACCGTACCAGAAACATATATCGTAAGACAGACAGTCAGGGATACGGGAATTGTCTTCCAGCTCGGACATCAGGGAAGACAGACGGCATGCTACCAGAAGGCAGAAGAGATTATCAGCAACGGCCTGCTCGGACAGGTCAATCTGATTGAGGTATGTACAAACAGAAACACACCCAACGGAGCCTGGGTATACGACATCATTGAAGGTTCAAATCCACAGACCATCGACTGGAAGCAGTTTGAAGGAGATCCCGGGAGGATAAGTGAATATCTTGATTACATGAAATCAGCCGGACTCGAAAAGTATATGGGACCTGAAGAAAGGGATAAATTCAGCCTTGAGAGGTTTTTCCGCTGGCGCTGCTGGTGGGACTACAGCACAGGACTTTCCGGAGACCTTCTCACCCACGAGTACGACGCTGCCAATCAGATAATGCATCTTGGCATTCCTGATTCCGCAACATCTTCGGGAGGAGTCTATTTCTTCAAGGACGGCCGGACCGTTCCGGACGTTCTGCAGACAATTTTTGAATGGCCTTCAAAAAACCTTACCATGCTCTACAGCGCCACGCTGGCCAGCTCGCGTAACAGGGGAAAAGTCTTCATGGGGCACGACGCATCAATGGAGGTATCAAACCTGCTTCACATTACAGCCGACAGGAACTCCGAACGATATGCGGATAAAATACAAAAAGGCATCATTCCGACCGATGCACCGTTCT
>DIEQ01000095.1 GCA_002418705.1 Mageeibacillus sp. UBA5770
ATATCCAGGCAGGTGCAATTGTCGGTCTGACCTCCATTTTTATAGGTCTGATGTGGAAGGATCTGGGAGTCAACATATGGGTGGCATCATTTCTTTCCCTGCTGGTCGGAGGATTATGCGGCGCTCTGAGCGGTTTCTTTGTTGCATACACTGGTGTTCAGCCAATGGTAATTACGTTAGGCGGTCAGTTTTTGTTCTCCGGGCTGGCCATTGTTCTTACAAAACTTTCAGCAACGGAATCCTATAAAGGAATAAGCGGCTTCCCCCAGTCATTTACGGATTTTTCCAAAGGACACATGGCGGGAATTCCAAATCAGGTCGTGGTCTATGTCGTGCTTATTGTTATGGGTTATTTATTGCTGCACCGCACGAAATATGGAAGAAGTATTTTCCTGTGCGGTGTCAACCGGAACGCTGCTGAGTATTCGGGCCTCAAGACAAGTCTCATTGTTATGAGCACATATATCCTGTCGGGGATCAGTGCTTCAGTTGCAGGTGTGCTTATGACGGGATATCTTGGAACAGCAAAAGCTGACTTTGGTAAAGAACTGACGCTCCCGATTATTACGGCTGTTGTTCTTGGAGGCACTTCGAATAACGGAGGCAAAGGCGGCGTTATTGGGACAGCACTGGCGACAATCGTTGTGGGTACTATGAGATTTGGCCTTTCGATGGCCGGAATGAACACCCAATACCTGGATATGCCGGTAGGAATCCTTCTCATCGTTGCTGTTGCCGTTCGGACAGTCAGAGAAAACCCCAAGATTTTGCAGTTCATAACAGTAAGAAGGCGTTCGGCCTGAAAAAATGATTTTATAGTGTATTTGCCAGATACACGTGAAATATAGGGAAAAAAGTTTCGGTTTAAGTAATCCAAAGCAAGGAGGTATCGCATCAAAGGAATTCTGGCATAAATGTTTACAGAATCCGTGCGGGCAGCAGACGAAGCTGGACCTGCAAAAAATTCTACACAAGAACATGATGAACAGGGGAATCAAAAACAAACAGGGAGGTATCAAATGAAAAGATTTTTAGCATTAGTTATCACCGGAGTTATGCTCGCATCAGCAGTAGGCTGTACTGGTGCGGAACCAACCGCAACAACAGCCGCCGGCTCAACAACAGCAGCTGCTGCAGAAACAACAGCTGCAGGCGGAAAAGATGTTACAGTAGTTTTCGTTCCGAAACTTTCAGGCAATGCATTCTTTGAGGCTGCAAATGTCGGCGCCCAGGAGTATGCGAAGAAAAACGGATTCACTGTTAAATATGACGGTAACCCTGAAGCATCCGTTGCTAATCAGGTTACAATTATCAATAATGCGATCCAGCAGGGCGCTGATGCAATCTGTATTTCATCCGTAGATGCAACCGGACTTGATGCTGCTTTAAAAGAGGCAATGAAAGCCGGAGTTAAAGTTGTTACATGGGATTCAGATGTTTCACCTGACGCCCGCTCCGTCATGGTCTCTCAGGGAACACCTGACCAGCTCGGCGAAATGCTCGTAACCATGGCATCTGATTCTGTAAAGAATCGCGGCAAAGACCCGGCTAAAGACGCCATTAATTATTGCTGGCATTATTCACAGGCAACTGTTGCCGACCAGAACTCCTGGCAGGTAGCCGGTGAAGCATACATCAAGGCTAATTATCCTAATTGGGTTAATGTTGCTCCTGATAATTATTACAGCGAGCAGGATGCTGAAAAAGCCATATCCATCGGTGAATCTATCATCACGGCACATCCTGATATCGACGTTATTATCTGCAATGACTCTACGGCTCTTCCCGGCCAGTGCCAGGCAGCCCAGAATCTCGGCAAAACAGCAAAAGATATCTCCATTACAGGTTTTGCTCCTCCGAATTCAATGAAAGATTTCCTCAAGGCTGGTATTATCGAGCGTTGGGGCCTCTGGGACTGTCAGGTTCAGGGTGCATTAGGCTGTTATCTTGCTTACTACCTCGCAGCAGGCAATGAAATTAAAGTCGGCGATAAAATTGATGTTCCCGACATTGGTACGGTTGAAGTAATGCCTAACACAATTCTTGACAAAACAGCAAAGGATTCTCCTGATTCCGGTGTTGTACTTCTTCCTGAAAGAACAGTATTTACAAAAGACAATGTTGACAATTTCGATTTCTAATATTGAATTCTACTTTTGAATGCTGATTTAGCCGGAGTATGCAATAAAAACCCGGGCATACTCCGGTACAGTGTTTATTGCGTTTCCGGAACCTGATGTTATTTTTTCAAAACAGTCTGGAAACCTGCTTATGAAAATATGAGGAGTAATAATATGGCTGATATAGATGGACTTAAAGTATCAAAGGATTACGCTAATGATGTACCTTTTGCAAATCAGAATGGGTTTTATATTAAAGGAGCCAACAGTCTTGAATGGGGAATGAAAAAACATCTTTCCAATATTTTTGACCCCATCAGCGGAAACACGGTTATGTTTGCATTTGACCATGGATATTTCATGGGATCTACGGCCGGACTTGAAAGACTGGATCTATTAATTCCCCAATTGGCCGGCAGTGTGGATTGCCTGATGGCGACCCGCGGCGCTCTGCGCACCTGTGTTCCTCCTGAATACAGGAATGCAATCGCTCTGCGGACCTCTTCCGGATCTTCGATGCTCAATGAGGATCTGAGCCATGAAATTATCGCTGTCGATATTGAGGATGCGATCCGAATGAACGCCGACTGTATGGCAGTGCAGACGTTTATCGGCGCAGACGGCCAGTTGTCCAGCCTTGACAATCTTTCCAAAACTATCAACGCGGGCATGCGTTACAGCATTCCGACATTAGGTGTTGTAGCTGTTGGTAAGGATATGGAGAGAACAGACCGTTTCTTCAAGCTGGCTACTCGAATTGTTGCTGAAATGGGAGCGAATATTGTAAAAACCTACTATTGCGATAACTTTGAGGATGTTGTGGCTGCATGCCCGGTTCCGATTGTCGTAGCAGGCGGGAAAAAACTGCCGGAAGATGAAGCTCTGACCTTAGCATACAACGCTATCAGCGGCGGTGCCCGCGGTGTAGACATGGGAAGAAATATTTTCCAGAGCCTGCATCCGGTGGAAATGGCTCAGTCCATCCGCAAAATCGTACATGAAAAATACACGGATAAAGAAGCTTATGAATATCTGCAGGATTTAATTCATAAGGTATAAAATACAGAGTCAATCAAAGAAATAATCCACTGATACGGAGCCGGGTAAGCAGCTGTCCTTTTCAAAGAACGGTCTCACCCTGATATAATTTGTTGCTGCCGGTGCTGCTTAGACAAGGGAGTATCGGCAGCTTCTATTTTGGAATTGAAAAGCACAACAGTATTTTTCAAAAAGGAGGAAAGACCCTCATGGAATATGCAAAAACGGCAGTTGAAGGATTAGAAATTTCAAGAGTCGGGCTTGGTACCTGGGGCATGGGGGGCGGCGATTACTGGGGAGAGGCAGACGTGGGACGGGCGATTAAAACCATACATGCTGCTTTAGATATGGGAATAAATGTGGTTGATACTGCAGCCGTATACGGCTTCGGACGTTCTGAGGAAATTGTCGGAAAAGGCCTGCGCCAGGCAGGTTACCGCAGAAAAACTATTTTGGCGACAAAGTGCGGATTAAGCTGGGATGATTACGGAAATGTATATCGGGACAGCCGTCCAGCCGTCATCCGCAGGGAAATAGATGACAGCTTGCGGAGACTTCAGACAGATTACATTGATATCTATCAGGTTCACTGGGCAGACAGTAAGGTTCCGTTGGAGCAGACTGCTTCAGTGATGATGGAGTTGATGAAAGAGGGAAAAATCAGGGCGATCGGGGTCTCGAACATGTCGAATGCACAGATGGATGATTGGAGAAAGACGGCACCTATCCATACACTGCAGCCCTCCTTCAATATCCTCGAAAATAAGTTGTTCGAAAATCAAATCCCCTATGCACAGGACAACAAAATATGCGGAGCAATTTGGAAAAACGGTATCTCAGCTAGCTGTGCGTTGGGTTCTTGACCGAGGGGTCACTTGCGCATTGTGGGGTGTTACAAAAGCAGAACATCTTGAGCCGGTTACGGGCGTATTTGGCTGGGATCTGACGGAAGAACAGATGGATGAGATGGAGAAAATTGTCGAAAAGCATATTCCGGTTCAGGTGGGGAAAGAATTTCTGGTGCCGCCCTTTAGAGATTAGTGAAACGGGAGGAATGAGTATGAGAACGATGCAGCTTGGAAAATCGAAATTACAGGTACCGGTAATTGCAGTCGGATGCTTTCGAATTAATGCATTTACTACAGTCCAGGCGGAGACATTTTTCCGGACCGCAATGGAATCCGGTGCAAATTTCTTTGACCATGCGGATGCTTACAGCAATGGGCTGTGCGAGTCGCTTTTCGCCGAAGCCATTCATATGAACAACACGATCCGGGAGAAGATGATTCTTCAGACAAAGTGCGGTTTGCGGGGCCATGAAGAATATGACTTCTCTAAAGAGCATATTCTGGAAGCTGTCGATGGCAGTTTAAATCGTCTGAAAACGGAATATTTGGATGTGCTTCTACTGCACCGACCGGATGCCCTTGTTGAGCCGGAGGAAGTGGCTGAAGCTTTTGATATTTTGCAGCAAAGCGGAAAAGTCAGAAATTTCGGTGTGTCCAATCAGAAACCCATGCAAATTCAGCTTCTTCAGAAATTTGTAAGGCAGCCTCTAGTGGCAAATCAGCTGCAGCTAAGCATTGCCAGCGCAACCATGATTTCGAACGGCTGCAATGTTAACATGCTTAATGAGTCCGCAGTTGACCGTGATGGAAGCGTACTGGATTATTGCCGTGTGAATGATATTACAATTCAGGCATGGTCACCGTTTCAGTACGGGTTTATGGAAGGCGTTTTCCTGGGAAGTGAAAAATATCCTGCGCTGAATGCCGTAATCGATAGGCTTGCAGCTCAATATAAGGTAAATAATTCGACAATTGCGGTGGCTTGGCTGCTCCGGCATCCGGCTAAAATTCAGGTAGTAACCGGAACAACGAATACGGATAGGTTGCTCGACTGTATCAAGGCTGCTGAGATTACGCTTACACGCAGTGAGTGGTATGAAATATTCCGTGCTTCCGGGAATCTTCTGCCCTGACATGATATAGAGACTCGCAAATTAACCCCGGATTCATTGGATATATGCTGCGGCTTCATAGGGTTGCAGGAGAGAAAATGAACTTTACTTTTTTATCGGATATTGTATGGCGGCGGGATGATTTATGATTTTGCATCACAAAAATACTATGGATGCAGCCACTCGACAGCCGGATAAAAGAAGTTATAGATGCGATTTTACAA
>DIEQ01000039.1 GCA_002418705.1 Mageeibacillus sp. UBA5770
ATCCGGTAGTCTCGACATCAACGGCGATATACCCGTCATCAAGCGTGTCCGTTTCCTGCGAATGATAGGCTATGCACGGACCATCGTCCACGAGATACCCCTCCATGCCATAAATAACTTTGAAGGGGTTTTCAGGCTTTTTGCCATTGATCTTTTTGTATGTCTCTGCCGCCTCTGGAAAGCCCTGTACAACACCGTGGTCTGTCAGGGCGCATGCAGGATGACCCATTCTGGAAGCTTCCATGAAAAGTCGGGACACGTCAATGACCGCATCCTTTTCACTCATTTTTGAATGGCAGTGAAGTTCAACACGTTTCAGCGCAGCAAGATCCTGCCGCTTATTAGGCGCTTCTTTTTCCATGACGCCCTCAACGGATGCCTGCAGATCTCTGGAATACCTGTCGTCGAAGTAGACATTTGCCTGAAAACGGGCATATCCGCCTTTTTCGAAAAGCTTCTCAAACTCGTCGGCGTCCTGTGGCTGCATAAAATATACGCAGGCAATACATCCGGTATCGTCAGTCACAAAGAAATTAACCCGTACCTTGCTGCCGGATTTGGTTAGATTAAACTCCTCAATCTCCACATGGCCGTCAAAAAGAACAAGGCCGGTATTGGAATCCATATCCCCGATTTTGACTGCCGGGAGAGTCGGATTCCCTTTGCCCCAAAGCACACCGTCTGCTTTAGGCGTACGCGTAAATACGGTTTTATTTTCTTTTGCTGCCTCCTTGGCCTTAAATGCCCACGAATCCTGATTCACAGGAGGAGGCTCAGGCGGCATTGGCGCTCCCTGGCCTCTGTCTACGGGTGCATCGGGCATAGGAATGCTTCCTGGTACATCCTGCCTGCTTTTGGCCGGCTTAGGCTTCTGGGCGGCTCCATGCGCACCTGCGCCTGTTCCGAATTTGTTTTTCGCCATCGGATTCACCGAATGCTCCTGCGGCGGAGCCATGCTCTGCAGCTGATCGGATATCAGAATTGCCTCATGCGCATCCCTCATGAGTTTCTCCGCCTGCTCCCTTGCGAAAACTGCAGGAGACACCGAAGACTCCATATTGTTATACTCCCAAACAAACGGACACGAAACCTCAAGGTATTTTTCCATAAAAGCACTTAGGCGCTCTGTAAATTCAGTTTCAAGGTCTGTATCCATTGAATTGTATAAATGGCCGGCAAGTTCCATCTGGCGGTTTTCAAACCGGGCGCTGGCAACAAGCGAACCCAGGATCGGATTTTCGCGCTTAATCGCTGTCAGGATCCATGGCAGGAGAGGATGAATCATGGCAGCCGGGGCCTTCTGCTCCTGAGGAAAACCGGACAGAAAAAGACGGATGTGTGATATCGACAGAGCACTGCGCAGTCCGTTTTCCAGTTCTACCAGAAGAGTACCATCGGGAACGGACCCCATAAGGTCCAGTGTAAATTCAAGTCCTTTTGCATTTGCATCCATTCGTACATGCAAAACTTTTGCATGTACAGCCTTTGCTATATCAAGAAGCTTTTCATTCTGCGAAAAGGATCGGAAAAAGTCTTCCAGATAAATCATTACTTGTGATTACTCCTTACTGTTGTCGTGTTTTTGGGCCTCACCCATTTCACGGATTTCCTTTAAAAGTTCTTCAACTACATTCGCTGACGGAATTTTGCGGACAGCAATACCCTTTTTGAAGAGTAAAAACTCGTTAATACCGCCGGCTATGCCAATATCTGATTCTTTGGCCTCACCGGGGCCGTTAACTACGCAGCCCATTACGGCAACCCGAAGGTCATACGGCAGATCCGCCACGGCCTTTTCGATCTGTTCCGCAAGTTCAATCAGGGGGACCTGCGTTCGACCGCATGTTGGGCAGGATATAAGCTGTATACCGTGCCGGCGAAGCGAAAGGGCTTTGAGAATGCTGTAAGCCGCACGGACCTCTTCAACCGGATCGCTCGTAAGTGACACGCGGATTGTATCCCCGATCCCTTCAGACAGCAGGGCGCCGATTCCGACAGCTGAACGAATGATTCCTTCTCTTACCGTTCCGGCCTCCGTAACACCGACATGAAGCGGATAAGCTGTCTTTTCAGAGAGAAGCCGGTAGCTTTCGATTGTCAGCAGAGGATCTGATGATTTGATGCTGACTACCATATCATAAAAATGTGCCTTTTCAAGTGACTCAATTGCTTGAATTGCACTATAAGTCATCGAGTCACGGTTAACACCGCCGTATTGTGCAAGAATTGTATGGGAAATCGAACCGGAGTTGACTCCGACACGAATCGGGACCTGTCTCTCCCGCGCCGCTTCAGCTACCTGATAAATACGCGATCCATCACCGAGGTTACCCGGGTTGATACGGATTTTTGCCGCTCCGTTTTCAATGGCAAGCAAGGCAAGCCGGTAATCAAAATGAATATCCGCAACGACGGGAATGGGAGAATTCTTCGTTATTTCCGACAGGGCAAGTGCGGCCTCCCTGTCAGGTATGGCAACACGCGTAAGTTCACAGCCAATGTCGGCCAGCTGCCTGATCTGTGCGAGGGTTGCCGGGATATTCCTGGTGTCTGTATTATTCATGGACTGTACAACGATCGGAGCATTCCCGCCTATGGCAAGACTGCCGACCTGAATTGTTTTCGTTGTTTTTCTCAGCATCTTCTACCCCACCAATCTCAAAATGTCCGACGACAAGGCAAATAGGACGAGTGCAATCAGGACTACAAATCCGATTGCGTTAATGACACGCTCGGTTTTAAGGGAGAGCTTCTTTCCGCGGATCATTTCTACAACGACCAGTACCATGGCATTTCCGTCAAGGCCCGGCAGCGGCAGCAGATTGGAGAATGCAAGTCCCACAGAAATCAAGCCTGCGAGGATACCCAGATTCTCAAGCTTCTGCGTATTATCAGTCTCCGGCTGGTCAACAACATCCGATACGATTGTAGCTATGCCGACGGGGCCTGCAACCGCATCCTGCGCGGCAATGGTACCGTTAGCAACATCCCGCAGGCTTAGAATGGATACTTTTATAATTGAGAACGAATATAGGACGGACTCTCGAAGCAGACTGCCGATTCCTTCTCCCGGCAGCAGATAGATCCCCCTCGGGTTGGCTGTCTCAAAAATAGTCGCCGTCAGCTTAACGTCCTGTTTGACGCCGTCCCTTATGATCGTTGCCGTCAGCATGTTTCCTTCGCTTCCGGATACAACATTAGCATAGGCTGGATCGTCGACGGCTATTCCATTTACAGCCAGGAGTGAATCACCCTTTTTGAGCACAGGGTTGCTGTTGTTCTGACTTGGATCAACATCTACAATTGCCATTCCTTTATTCCCGTCGAGTTCGGAAAGAACCGTAATACCCAGACGGTACTTCGATGTTATAACCGGTGTCAGTTCAATATCATAAGATTTGCCGGTCTCCTTTGACAGCAGCGTCATCATAAGCGGATCCTTGTCGGGAACATTGAAAAGAACATAAGAAAGATCCAGCTGTGTGAATACACGCTGACCGTTCATATAAAGAATCGAATCACCTTGTTTTGCCTGTGTATCGGCAATCTGGGTTCCGTCAAAAACGGTATCAAGATTGGTGGACAGGAAGCCGAAGGCTGAGAAAATAGCTGCAAAAATAATGATGCCGAGTACTAAATTAGTAAAAGGCCCCGCCAGTGCAACCAGCAGCCGCTTCCATCTCGGCTGGTTGAAATACGAATCAGGGTTGCTGATTCCGCCGTCCTCTTCATCGAGCCCGGGGAAACGTACATAAGCACCGAACGGAATCAGTCGGATATGGTATGACACATCTTTTCTTTTCCACGAAAACAGAGACGGCCCGATAAAGATGGATAATTCCTCCACCTTGATGCCAAGACGCTTAGCAACAAGAAAATGGCCGATTTCGTGAGCTGCAGCCAAAATACCAAGCCCCAGTACACAGATAATTATACTCAAAGGTGACATGATGATCTCCTGATCTATTATGCTTTCGCTGTTTGTGAGAAAAACTCCTCAACATATTGTCTTGCCCACAAGTCCATTTCATGAACATCACCGACAGAAAAACTTTGTATGATACCCTCTCGCTCATGAGCATTCATACATGAGCAAATACTCTTTTCTATCGAAGTAAATGGAATTTTTCCGGCTAAAAACGCAGCAACAGCCTCTTCGTTTGCTGAATTCATCACGACCGGCAGTGATCCGCCGACCCGGCCGGCATGATACGCAAGTTCAAGGCATCCGAAAACATCCGTATCGCATTTTTCAAAATGTAGGTTTTGACACTCAGGCGCAAAAGGATCGAATGGCTTAATCAAATTATCAAGCCGATGCGGATAAGTTAGTGCGATCTGTATAGGAAGCATCATGTTCGGACTCCCCATCTGTGCGAGGACAGAACCGTCCTTCAAGCGTACCATGGAATGGATTATGCTCTGTGGATGGACAACTACTGTAACGTTATCAACAGGCACATCAAAAAGCCAGCTCGCTTCAATAACCTCAAGTCCTTTATTCATCATTGACGCAGAATCAATTGTAATTTTCCCGCCCATTTTCCATGTAGGATGAGAAAGTGCTTCTTTAACTGACACGTTTCGAAGCTGCTCCCGGGAATACCCGCGGAAAGGTCCGCCAGAAGCTGTCAGCAGAATCCTGTCAAGGCTTCCGGACGGTTGGCCCCAGAGACATTGCCAGATTGCAGAATGTTCACTGTCTACCGGCAACAGCTTTACCAGGTTAGCATTAAGTTTAGGTATCACTATTGATCCGCCAGCAACAAGTGTTTCCTTGTTAGCAAGTGCAATATCCTTACCTGCATCAATAGCGCAGACTACAGGATCAAGACCCTTAACTCCTACCATTGCTGCCATAACCATATCAGCTTCCGGGACCGAGGCACATTGACGATTACCTTCTTCACCAAAGAAAATTTTAGTTTTCTCACCAGTCTCTGATAATCGCTTCTGAAGGAGAATGGCATCCTTTTCGTCAGCTACACTCGCAATCAGAGGGTGGAATTCCCGGATCTGTTTTTCAAGCATATCGATACTTGTACCACAAGACAATGCCGTAATTTCAAAATGCTCCGGAAACCCTCTAACAACATCAAGGGTCTGTAATCCAATGGAGCCTGTAGACCCCAGAATTGATAGTTTTTTCATAATTATCTCCTCAAATGAAATATAGGGCGAATGCCAGGGCTACCGGCAAGGTAAAAAATGCACTGTCAAATCGATCCAGTATGCCGCCATGTCCCGGCAGGAGCTTGCCAAAATCTTTGATTCCGGCCCAGCGCTTGATAGCTGAGGCCATCCAGTCCCCGAGCTGCGACACCACTGAGATAATAATGCCAACCACAGCTGCAAGAATAAGAAGTTCCGTCTTTCCGATGGAGGGATCAAGAACCTTTTCCATAAATACCCGGAAAAAAAGCATCATAACGCCGGCACAGCCTATCGCACCGCCAATGCAGCCCTCAACCGTTTTTTTCGGACTGATATGAGGTACGATCTTGTGTTTCCCTAAAAGAGAGCCGGTAAAATAGGCAAAAACATCCGACACCCACGGAGCAAAAAGACCGATAACAACAAAATACCAGCCGTTAGGAAGGAATAGGGCCGTAATATTGGCGCAGGCCAACGGAAATGAAATATAAAGTGCGATGGATGCCGCGGCAATTCCGTCACCGAATGCCTGTTCTCCCGGCTGGAAAAGCACTGTCAGGATGACCGCATTCATCGCAAACATCAGGGCAGCGAGTGAATATGTTCCTAATGCAAGAAGCGCGGAGTTCGAATACAGGCTGGTGATGACCGGCACAATGGAGAGACAGGCTCCCAGATAGCTAAGGTATTGTCCCGGCTTCATTCCTTTGGCGGCAACACACAGAATCATCTCCCTGGTCCCGATAAGTGCGACCACAGCCCACAATATGCACAGCACATATGGCGAAAAGTAACCCGGAACAACGAATGCCAAAATCGCTATAGTGAAAAAAACACCTGTTATTACTCTTTGCTTCATGATTGTAAGGGAAGCAGTCAAGTCGAATCATATGATTCGCGACAGCCCCGCTCCTTTCCCGACTTATGTTGTCCAAAGCGCAAACACTACTGACATTTTACGCTTATTGTAAAAAACAAGCTACTTCTTTGACGGTTTTGACAGACCGCCAAAACGGCGGTCTCTTCCGGTATAATCCCGTAACGCCTGTGTCAGGTCATCGAACCCGAAATCCGGCCATAGCGTGTCAGAGAACCAGAATTCAGAATATGCAGTTTCCCACACAAGGAAATTGGACAGTCTCTGTTCACCGCTCGGGCGTATGATAAAGTCAGGGTCAGGAATGTCCGGTATATACATATGCCCGGAGATCATCTCTTCTGTTATGTTTTCCGGCAGGATGGCACCTTTTTGGACCTCGCCGGCAAGCTTCTGACAGGCATGCATGATTTCCCTGCGCCCGCCATAATTCATTGCAATGATAAGGTCCATTCGTGTTCTGTGAAGCGAGTTTTTCTCTGCCTTTTCACAGACATCCTGAATATCCTTCGGAAGATTTTGAATGTCCCCTGAAAAACGTACGCGAATTCCTTCTTTTTCAAGTTCAGGATCATAACGTTCGAAGAATTCAACAAAAAGCTCCATGAGGGCATGTACTTCATCATCCGGTCTTGACCAGTTTTCAGTCGAGAACGCATAAACAGTCAGATATCGAATCCCATAAAAACCGCAGATTCGGCACATCTCTTTTAGATTTTCCGCACCGGCTCTGTGTCCGGCCGACCTGGGAAGATGGCGTTTTTGCGCCCATCTTCCATTGCCGTCCATAATTACAGCAAGATGGACCGGGATTTTAAGGTCCTGAGCCGGTTCCCCGGTCACGACGATCTCCGGTAATTCTTTTCGGCTTCGCAAAAAATTGCCTGAAAATATTCCTGCGATAAATTTACCGCTGCCTTTGGAAAAGCTCATAATCTATCTCCTTATAAAAAACAGCGGGCAAATTACTTTGCCCGCCGGAAAAGCATGGTCCTTCCGGATAAATCAGATGTCCATCAGATCCTTTTCTTTGGCTGCAGCAGTCTTTTCGACCTCATGGATATATCTGTCCGTAATCTTTTGGATCTCTTCTTCAAAATCTGCCATATCGTCATCGGTAAGCTCTTTTTTCTTATGAAAGGCCCTATATGTTTCTATTCCGTCCCTGCGGATATTCCGGACGGCAACTTTTGCTTCTTCTTCATAAGTATGTACATTCTTAACAAGTTCCTTACGTCTTTCCTGAGAAAGAATCGGGAAAGAGAGACGAATCATTTTACCGTCGTTGCCGGGATTGATTCCGAGATCGGATGACATGATAGCTTTCTCAATAGCTTTAAGTGTAGACGGATCCCACGGAATCAGTGTAATCATCCGGGGCTCCGGAACCTGAATATTGGCGACGGCATTAAGCGGAGTCTTTGCCCCATAGTAGTCAATGAATATTCGATCCAAAACATGAGGGTTTGCTCTTCCTGCACGGATAGCATTCAGATTCTCAGTCAGGTTGTGGATGGTCTTGACCATCTTTTCTTCATAATGATTGTATGTTTCCTTAGTAATTGTCTGCATATGCAAAGCCTCCCTTTTTTGAATCTATTTTACCAGAGTTCCGATTCTTTCGCCGTTAACAATTCTAACAATATTCTCGGGATCATGCATGGAAAAGACCAGGATTGTTGTCTTATTATCTCTGCACAGTGCCGCTGCTGTAGCGTCCATGACCTTCAGGTCAAGGCGCAGGACCTCGTCATGGGTTATTCTGTCGAAAAGCTTGGCGTCCGGATATTTGTTGGGATCCTTGTCATAAATGCCGTCAACCATTGTCGCCTTACAGAAAACGTCAGCCTCAATCTCAGCTGCTCGAAGTGCTGCTGCTGTATCGGTAGAAAAAAACGGATTGCCTGTACCGCATGCAAAAATTACAATACGTCCTTTTTCCAGATGGCGTATCGCACGTTTACGGATATAGGGCTCAGCCATCTGACGAATATCAACTGCTGAGAGAACTCTCGTAACAGCGCCGGACTGCTCTAATGCGTCAGCCAGAGCAAGTGCATTCATCATTGTTGCCAGCATTCCCATATGGTCACCGGTTACACGGTCCATGCTCTCGCTTGTCCGACCGCGCCAGAAGTTGCCTCCGCCTACAACTACAGCAACTTCTACACCCATATCAGCTACTTTTTTAATTGTGGCGCTGATTGTATGAATCACTGTATCGTCTATTCCGATCTTCCGCTCGCCGGCCAATGCCTCGCCGCTGATTTTCAGAAGGATTCGTTTGTACACGGGTCCACTCATCTTTCTACCTCCGTTGTTTCGGTGAATTCACCTTCTATATATATTATCCTGTCTATGTCCTAAAAAAAAGCCGCCACGAAAAAATTCATGGCAGCTTCTTTATTTATCATGCAATTGCCATATCAGTGAATCTGCTTCATGACTTCGTCAGCAAAATTCTCTTCCTTCTTTGCAATGCCTTCACCCATCTCATAACGGGTAAAGCGGCGAATGGCAACTTTCTCGCCGATCATTGCTGTCATTTCCTTCTGGAGAACTTCGATTGTCTTGGAATCATCCTTAACATATTCCTGCTCGAGCAGGCAGTTCTCTTTGAAGAATTTAGCGATAGATCCTTCTACGATACGGTCCAGAATCTTCTCCGGTTTGCCTTCATTTAAGGCCTTGTTGCGGATGATTTCTGTCTCTTTATCGATCTCAATCTGAGGAACGTCTTCACGTGCAACCCAGCGCGGATTTGTCGCAGCAATCTGCATGGCTACATCACGGACAAATGTCCTGAACTGCTCATTCTTAGCAGCGAAATCCGTCTCAATATTAACTTCAAGAAGGACGCCGATACGGCCGCCTGCATGAATATAAGCATCAACAATTCCTTCTGAAGCGATACGTCCTGCTTTTTTGGCAGCAGACGCAATACCCTTCTCACGAAGCCATGCTACAGCTTCTTCAACGTTTCCATCCTTTTCCTGGAGGGCTCTTTTGCAATCCATGATTCCGGATCCTGTCATTTCGCGAAGTACCTTAACCTGTGCTGCTGTAATTTCTGCCATATATATCCTCCTGTATTCCTGTTTATCAAAAACAGGTCATAATTATTAATTTGGTGCCTTAAGCTTCAACTGTCTCCAAAACTTCTGCAGCAACTTCAGGCTTCTCAGCGGACTCAGCGTTTACAGCTGCAGGTACGTCGAGCTGCTCGCCCTGACGTGCTTCGATAACGGCATCAGCCATACGTCCGGCAATCAGCTTAACTGCACGGATAGCGTCATCGTTGCCCGGGATAACGTAATCAACTTCTTCAGGATCACAGTTTGTATCAACAATAGCAACGAGCGGAATGCCAAGTCTTCTGGCTTCAGCAACGGCAAGGTGTTCTTTTCTTGTGTCAACAACAAAAATTGCCTGGGGAAGACGGGCCATTGTCTGAATACCGCCAAGGTTCTTCTCAAGCTTCTCAAGTTCAAGCTTAAGCTTAGCAACTTCCTTTTTGGGACGCAGTTCGAAAGAACCGTCTGCGGCCATCTTCTGAAGTTCGTTCATACGTGCAATTCTCTTCTTGATTGTTGTGAAGTTGGTAAGAGTTCCACCAAGCCAGCGGTTATTGATGAAATACATTCCGCAGCGTACGGCTTCTTCAGCAATAGAGTCTTGAGCCTGCTTCTTAGTTCCGACAAAAAGAACTGTACCGCCGTCCATTGCAATCTGACGTACAAACATATATGCTTCGTCAGCTTTACGGACTGTCTTCTGGAGATCAATGATATGAATACCATTGCGCTCTGTGTAGATGTACTCAGACATCTTCGGGTTCCATCTGCGGGTCTGGTGGCCAAAATGCACACCTGCTTCGAGTAGCTGTTTCATTGAAATAACTGGCATAAAATTTCCTCCTGTTTTCTTCCATGGGGTGCACACCTTGCTTTCAAGGCACACGAGAAATCCCCCATGTGTTTAATTAACCTCTAGAATACTACCATGCCGAACAAAAAATGGCAAGAAGTCTTTTCACTCCAATTGATATTTGCTCAACTCCTGCCACACCAGACGTGCTAGAATGTCTATAATACATCCAAAATACCAATCTGGAGGATAAAAATGGCTGACATCATTAATAATACACTTACGTCAGACGAAAAGGAAACAATGCTCAAGATTCTTTCCTCGCTGATTGCCATCCCAAGCGTAAAAGGCGAACCAACAAGTGAAGCACCCTACGGAAAAGAAACACTGGCAGCTCTTCAGTATATGCTCAGCCTTGGCCTCGAGAATGGCTTCTCTGTCAAAAACCTCGATGGCCGCGCAGGGTACATCGAATGGGGAAACGGCAATAAAATGCTCGGTCTCCTCTGTCACCTCGATGTAGTTCCGGCAGGCGAAGGCTGGCAAAGCGACCCTTTTACTCTTCGAAGAGAAAATGGCTGGCTAATCGGCAGAGGAATTAATGATGACAAAGGTCCTGCCGTTACCCTACTTTTCGCTATGATTCGTCTAAAGAAGGCAGGCTTTAAGCCAAAGTGCAGAATCCGTCTGATTCTGGGGCTTGATGAAGAATGCGGATCATCCTGTATGGAGCACTATAAAACCGTTGAAGAGCTCCCGACTTGCGGATTTACGCCTGACGCAGATTTCCCGGCTATTTTCGCCGAAAAAGGAATTCTCCAACTCCGCCTCACCGCCCCCGTCTCTACGCACATTCGCGCATATGCCGGTGAACGGCCCAATATGGTTCCGGCACGATGCCTTATTATTTCTAATGACACCGGTATTGAAGTCGAAGGACTCGGCATTCCGGCACATGCTTCCAAACCGCAGCTGGGCATAAACGCCATATATGAAGCATTACTGAAAACAGATGATGCCCTTATTGCTGCAGAGCCTCTTCTTGCCTTTTTTATGAAGTACATTCGTAATGATACAGCCGGGCAGCTGATTTTTACAGATGTTCCCGAGGATGTATCAGGCGCCCTGACATTAAATGCCGGAGTGCTGTCCATGGATGCAAAACACTCCGAACTCATAATTGATATTCGTTATCCCGTTCTTTCAAACCCTGATTCGCTTATGTCGAACATAAAGGAGAAAGCATCCGAATTCGACTTGCAGGTTGAACTCAGCAGTCACCAGAAACCCCTGTTTAAAGATCCGAACGAGCCGCTTATTCAGACTCTCCTGCGTGTTTATGAAAAATATGTCAGTCTGGCACCAATCGGGGATGATATACCCCTGGTTATCCGGAAATCAGTATTCGCAAAACCAGCGACCCCTATAGCAATCGGCGGCGGAACATACGCCAGAAGTATGCCCGGACTTATAGCCTTCGGTCCTGCCTTCCCCTGGGAAAAAGATCAGGCGCATCAAATCGATGAAAGTATGAATGAAGAAGCCGTGTACCTGTTGGTTCAGCTATATCAGGATGCAATTATTGAACTAAGTAAAACAATGCAGGCATAAAAAAGGGGCTGTTGCATTTTTCAATCACTTTTGCAGCAGCCCCTATTTTGTCTCTTAATCACTTACAGGAATCTTCTGATTGTAGTTACGCTTGATGTTGACAAGGTACCCTGTACAACTTTTCCATTGCTGCTGGATGCATGCATAATCGCACCGCCTCCAATATATATGGAAACATGATCGACAACTCCGTTGCCTGTGTAATCATAGCAGACTATATCGCCAATCTGAATGTCAGCAGCATTGACTGAAGAACCTAATCCGGCGATCGAATTAGACTGATGAGGAAGACCGATTCCATAATAATTGCTGAATACATAAGATACATAACCGGAACAGTCAAAGCCACTTGTAGATCCGCCTGTGAATACATACGGTACACCGGCGAAGGACTGACAATAAGTAACGAAATCAGATGAACCGGGATTAGCGGGTGTTATCGGAGCGGCAGGAGCCGAAGGTGATGACGGGG
>DIEQ01000003.1 GCA_002418705.1 Mageeibacillus sp. UBA5770
CTTTTCTGAACGGCTCAATTGTCAATGTCGTTACCCCATAATCTTTTATGGTTCTGGTGCAAAAACTTCATCGATCAAAATGTGGATCAATCTTTTTATCAAACACCTCCTGTCTAAGTAATTGTCTGCACCTAGCACTTTCGCTTCAGATCCTGAAGAGGCTTNNCACCTGCCATATCAACTGTTTTCAAGATCCGCGACGCGTGTATCAAATTCTCAGCACCTGCGACTTTCGCTTCAGAACCCAAAAACCCTTGGTATATATGTTGTTTTCAAGGTTCGCGAAAGATGTATCAAATTCTCAGCAACTGCGCCTATGTCGTTTCAGCTATAATGAATTAACATAATTATAGACGAACGGAGAAGATATGCGCAATAACTATTTTGCCAGAGACCGTGTCAACTTGTTCTCGGTCATAGATTTAAGAAAGAATCCCCAATCAAGCTAAATTGCACGTCCTCCGCTGGTTATTGCTTTAAATAGTCGGTACTCTGGGCTGCTGCGATGGTCTGTGGACAAAACACGGGAATCGTTGTAGTAGTCCATTGCCAGAGTCTTCTTCAGTGCTTTACTGGCCTGTATCGTTGGCTTTGAGGGTTTTCTCAAGTTCTCTGGCGTTATTCTGCCGCCGTTGAGGACATGCACCCTTAACCGGCTGACCGTCTCCAAACCTTCGTCCCGCCACCCGCATGGTCTGCTGCTCAAGCGGCTGCTCAGAACATGACTGACCAGACCCTCAGCGCAGCTGCCGCCCGCTCGATGCTGTTCGTCGTACCAGATCTGGATGCCAGCCCAGTTGCTACGAATATACGTCATAAACTCTGTTCCTGTGCTTTCTGCGCACACGTCGCTGTTCATGCACGCTTCGGTCAGGTGGATAATCTTCAATCGCTCACCCAACTTGAATTGCTCCCAAATGTACTGTTTGTAGTCTTCGTTGCCCCCGACGACGCGGTTCAGTTTCTGTAGGACATGAAACTTGTCCAGCACAAAATGGCTGTTTTTCAACCATTGCGTCCCACTGCGAATCCAATTGGCCCCGTCGCCGTGAATGTAGATCGTTAGGTTCTCCCGGTCACCGTAGCGCAGACCAATCTCGTCGGCTACTCGCAGCCAGAACTCATCCGTCGGCTCGTTGTAGCTGCTCATGAGATGCCGCTGTGGCAGCTTCCAGCGCTTGTGGCTGACCTTCAACGCCGGTTCGTGAATCGCTACCAGTTTGACGATTGTATCCCGACGCCCATCCTGCATCGCCACATGGTCCTCGTCCGCTTGAATATGAATGACCCTAACGTCATCCCGACATTTGACTTCGCTGAGCTGGATGTCCTGGACTTGTCGCGTCTTGCGCATCACCGTTTGCCGGCTGACCTCGCCCGCGCAGCACAATTTAGAACTTTTCGCGTAGGAATGGTCGGTCGCCTTTTCACACAAGTTCGCTGCCAGACCGGTTTCCAGCCGTTCATATCGCTCAATTCCGACCAGGTTGTCAACCAGATACCGCCGCTCGCCGGTCTTCTGATTCCGATAATACCGCCGCTCAAAGCGTAATAATTCATGCTTGCTCAGTTGTTCTCGCGGTACGTTCTTGTGCTCCACAACCCATCCTCGGCGCAGATTGCTGTTGGCGTACAGCGCGTCGTCCATTTGCTCCAGCTTGTGCTCTGCCATTCGGCAGATGGCCTCGTCTGCCAGTTGGCCCATCTTTTCCAGGCCTTCCGTCAGTCCTTCACAGATGTCGATTGCCGCGATGCCCTGGATGAATTTTTCTGCGATCTGTTGTATACTCTCCATTGAAGAAATCCCCTTCGGTTGTCTGTGAGTTTTGGTCGACAAACATTCTACCATATCGGGGTTTCTTCTTTCATTTTTCCACCGAGAACAATGTTACACTAACTTTGCCAGACTGATGAACTACATGAAAAAAGTATTCAAAATCGACCAGCAAGTCAAAACATTGAAAGATGAAAGAGTCAATCCAAAGTTCAAGACGGGCCAAGCACTCATGCCACTGCTCCTGGGACTGCTGCTCAGAATAAGAAGCATGAACGAATTGAAGTTCATGATCAAGGAAAATGAATTTGCTAAAGCATTCCCCAGAGGGAAAGAATTAGCCCAGATTGATACTATTCGTGACACACTCAAGGTGATCAGCATTGACGGATTAAAGGTAATATTGCACCATGTCGTCAATACAGCAATCAGGAATAAAGCCTTTTCCGAAGGAACGATCGATGGATATACAGTGGCAGCTATCGACGGGACCAAATTCTTCGGAAGTAATAAGAAATCTTGTCCGGAATGTCTGACCAGCAAGGAGCATCATTATCATAGTGGTGTGGTCATGTCGACGATCGGAGATAAGCCACGGTTGGTGCTTGGCTTTGAGATGATGCATCCAGATCAGGACTCTACGGATAAGGATGAAGGTAAGCTGACCGCCGCAAAGCGCCTGATCACAGACATTAGCAGCTCGCACCCGAAATTCATCGATGTTGTTGTCTATGACGCTTTGGCCTGTAATTCGCAGTGGATTAATCACTGTCTGGATTTGGAAATGGATTTTATTGTACGAGCTAAGAAAAATAACAACAACAGCATCAAGGCGATCAAAAAGGCCGTCAACAGGATGAAGCCTACTATTGTCTGGGATCGTAATCATGAATTTGAGCGAGTCAGCGTATCTGAATCGACATTCGAAATGGATAATGTTGCCCAATCGTTACGTTTTGTGAAATTCGAGAAGAAACAATTGAATGGCAACTACTCCCAGACACTGATCGTAACCAGTCTGTTGGATGCGAAGTTGGAGACGCTATTTGAAATGATTCGCGGCCGGTGGGAAATTGAAAATTCCATCTTCAACAACCTTAAGACAGAATGCGGATTAGAGCATTGTTATGTTCACGGAGGGAATGCGGTTGAAGCGATTTTGTATTTGATATTTTTGCGGCCAACATTATGCAGTTGTTTATTTTCAGGCGACTAAAAATATCCGGAAGAACACAAACGGAGATTATCAGGCTGTTATTAAAAGGATTATATTTGCTCAAACACCGTAAAGAGTTGGTCTTTAGCAGTGCGTGATAAGAAAGACAAGCGAATATTGCAATGATTAGAGCCTTCTCGCCGGGGGTATGGGGGGGCCTATGCCTTGAAATGAAATATCACCGATTTTTAGAGTTCAATCTGGCATAATTGATTCAATAGGTCGATGATTTTGTCTAGGTTGAGGCAGAGGCGAAATTACTGGTAAGGGGGTGGTATGCTCAAATAAGGATAATCAAAGTGTTTTTAAGCATCGGATATGTCATGAGATCAGCATAGATCTGAAATTTTCTGCTGAAATTTGACATAAGCGAAATTGCTGGTACAATATCAATATAATGTGCTCGTGCACAAAATGAAGAATGCGGAACAAAACTTAAAGAAGGAAACAAACGATGCCCACAATAAAAGAAATCGCGCAACTGGCAGGTGTATCCAGAGGAACTGTGGACAGAGTCCTGAATAAACGGGGATACGTGGATCCGAAAAAAGAAAAGAAAGTACTTGAAATTGCCAAGGCGCTTAAATACTCGCCGAACCTTGCGGGGAAAACGCTTGCCATAAAGAAAAAGAATCTTAGAATTGGTTATATCCTTTTTAGCAGCACATCGAGCAACCCGTTTTTCATTGATGTTGTTGACGGCATCGAAAAGCGCGCGGCAGAACTTAGGGAGTATAACGTCAGCGTAGATATCCGATACACGGGAGTAAAGGACCCGAAATTACAGGTTGAGCAGATTAATCAGTTAATTGAGAGCGGCATTTCTGGACTTGCCATTACACCGATCAATCATTCGCTGATTATTGAAAGGATCAGGGAGCTTACGTCGAGTGGCTTTCCTGTGGTTACCGTTAATTCCGATATTGCCGGCAGCGGGAGACTCGCTTATGTGGGAAGCAATTATTATAAGAGCGGAGAAACCGCAGCGGGTATCATAAACCTCATCTGCGCCGGGAAATCAAAAGCAGGCATATTGATGGGATCGCAGCTGGTGCTTTGCCAAACGGAGAGAGTGGAAGGTTTTACAAACCGCATTTGCGAGGCTTATCGGGGGATTGAAATCGCCGCGATAGAAGAGAACAATGACGATGATATTTTAAGCTATGCCGTAACAAAGCGCCTTATTGAGAGGCACCCCGAAATTGACTCACTGTTCCTTGTGTCGGCTGGCGTGCTGGGCGCATGCCGGGCTGTCACGGAACTTGGGCTTTCGGGTAAGTTGAAAGTCGTATGCAATGATGCGACGATTGTGTCGCGAGAGTTGATCGAATCAGGCTCCATTGCAGCGGCAATCACGCAGGAACCGTTTTATCAGGGCACTAAGCCGCTGGATATCCTGTTCAATTACATCGGAATGGATGTGGAACCGGATAAGGAGTATTACTATACCGAACTTGGAATCATGATCAAAGAGAATCTTTAGGTCTGGACGTCGGTTTCCGGCAGTTGGGTTGGAAGCGGGAAGGTCTTGACGGAGACTGAAAGAGAAGGAGAGAGCAACAACGCGCCCGGAATCAATCGGGCGCTTTCTTCATCCGAAAAAGGAACGATAGAGCTGCGTACCTTTGCAGATAAGGACAATGAGGCGAGTATCATCCGGCGGAGTTATACCGACCGGATGGCAGTTCGCTTTTCTATGACCGGAGAGACTCATGTGCTGTAAACAATATCGAAAAATGTCTGATATATGGTTGCAATAAACTATGCTCGAGCACATCCGTTGATTTTCCAGAGTAAAGTAATGAACGTTTTTACCACACCTATAAAACAAGGGAAAGAGCGTCCAACCGTAAAAATATCTGAAAAATTCACCGAAATACAAAGTGATATTGCTGCTTTGGCAAAATTCTAAACATGGATTTTATAAATATTGTTTTTTAATAAGTATTGACATCCATATGTTGCCGCCGTATTATGAGTTTAACATAATATGCTCGAGCACACATTCGAATCAAAAAGACAAATTGCAAAAGAATCAAGAAAAGATTGCACCATAATCTAAAAATCAGGAGGAAATAAAAATGAAAAACAACATGAAGAAGATCGTTGCATGCATGCTTGCAGCCATTTTGGCGCTGTCGTTTGTTGCATGCAGCCAGCCGCAGACGAGCAATGAAGCGACGGTTCAGACGGGAGACAATACCGGGAAGGGCGTTCATCTTACAATGTGGCAGATTACGACGGAACCGCTGGCAACAATTCTGGCTGATACATTGGAAAATTGGAATCTGAACAATCCCGATGCTACGATTGAACGTACGGCGTTTCCGAGTGATGAATTCAAGGTAAAGATCCGCACAGCCGTTGGCGCAAAGACTCCTCCTAACTTTATTTTCAGCTGGGGCGGCGGCGTTTGCAAGTCGTATGCCGACGCGGGCGCTCTTGTAGATCTTACGCCGGTTCTTGAAGAACATCCGGAACTTGCCGACATTCAAATTCCAGCCATTCTGCAAAATGTAACATTCGATGGGAAAGTATATGGCGTTCCGATCAATTATGTGCAACCCGCCGTGTTCTTCTATAATAAGGACGTGTTTAAGAGCGTTGGTGTAGAGCCACCGACGACTTGGGACGAGCTTATGGCGTTGATTCCTGTATTCAATGCAGCGGGTATCGCGCCCATATCTGTCGCCGGACAGTCCATGTGGACGTATCTTTTCTACTTTGCTTATCTGGTAGATCGCATAGGCGGTCCCGAGGTCTTCGATAGGATTGCCGCCAATGAACCGGGCAGCTGGTCGGATCCCGCCGTCACAACGGCGTTGCAGATGCTAGTAAATCTTGTTACTGCAGGCGGTTTCCAATCCGGATATGAATCCATTAGCGCAGATGCAAATGCGGATCTTGCGCTGGTAGTCAACGGAAAGGCCGCGATGGTTCTGCAGCACGGCGGCAAGAGAGGCGCAATTAAGAAAATAAATTCCGAGTGGTTTGAGTCCGGCAAGCTAGGCTTTATCGAGTTCCCGGCAGTCGCAGGCGGGAAAGGCGACACCAGCAACCTATATGGCAATACCGCCAACTATTGGTCCATCTCCGCGTATGCAAGCGAAGAAGAGATTGATGCCAGCATCCGATATTTATTGGATGGAATGTGGGCAAACGACGAGTATACCCAGGGCTTTATCGATGCAGGTGCAGTGCCGGCAATCAAAGGTGTTGAAGATAAGATTGCTAACGCGACCGGCCTCGACGCAGAGTGGATGTCGTTTGTTTCGGGTATCACGCAGTCGGCCCCACATTTCCAAATGTCCTGGGACAACGCGCTGTCACCCAATCAAGCCACAGCTCTGCTTACGAATCTCAGCCGGGTCATGGCGCTTCAGATGACCCCTGCCCAATGTGCAGATGCGATGAACGCAACGGTTGAATAAGGTTAATTCGGACTGATTTTGCTTACAGCGTCGGTACATTTATAAACGGCGGATGACAGCATCAGAATAAATGCGTCAGAACAGTTGGTGTTTTGAAGTATTAAAACGGGTTTTCAAAATCCTCTCAATCCGCAGAATTCAGCGAGTGTCACCTCTCCCTGCCTTCTTAGCAATACCTGAGAAAGATATCTTGGTACGCCGGGAGAAGTGAATCGTATTCTCGGTGGACAGCGTGCTGAAATTCAAGATTTTATGCTATGCGTCATCTTGAGAAAGGAATTTAATTCAATGACTCGAATTGATTTCAGGCCGGATGGAGCACGTAAAAATTATACTTCTTATGGCGGTGGGATGAGAAATGCGCCATCTATATTGTTTGCTTTACCCGCGTTATTGATCTTTATCGGATTCTCTGTCATACCGGTAATCGGTGTAGTATTGATGAGTTTCACCTCCTGGCAGGGTCTGGGTGCGATTACGTTCACAGGAATTACATCCTGGAAAACGGCTTTATCGGATCCGCTAACCTCAAATGCCATTGTGATCACTGTGAAAATCATGGTGTTGAGCTTTTCTATTCAAGCCCCGTTGAGCTTGCTTCTCGGCGTATTCTTGGCCGGCCGGCAAAAATACAGGGAAGTACTCGGTATTCTTTATTTTGTTCCGATGCTTTTGTCATCTGCGGCAATAGCCGTTCTGTTCCGCGCGTTTTTCGACCCAAACTTCGGTATCGGAGCATTTTCGAATCTACCGATCTTTAAAGCCAACCTATTGGGAAGTAAACTCGCTATTTATACGGTGACTATTGTCATCGCCTGGCAGTTTATTCCGTTTCATACGCTGATCTATCAGGGGGGCGTACGACAAATACCCCAGTCGATCTTTGAGGCAGCAAAAATCGATGGAGCGAACAGATGGCAGGAATTCTGGTATATTACCCTGCCGCAATTAAAGCATACAGCGATCACCTCAACAACGCTGATGATTGTTGGTTCATTAACCTACTTTGATCTCGTCTTTGTGATGACAAAAGGCGGCCCCGGCGTTGCTACCCGTATGTTGCCGTTGCACATGTATATTACCGGATTTCAGGCAAACCAGATGGGGGTCGCGGCAGCGTTGGGCGTAATGCTGCTCATCGTTGGGTTTATTCTTGCGCTTATCACGCAGCGTTTGGGCGGGAAGGACAGGTCTGAATCGCAAACGGAGGGCGCATTATGAAGAAACTGAGTCAAAGCCATTCGGGATTGAGACTCCGGAAACCGAATTATGCTGCCATCCTATTTGGTATAATATGGCTGTTGATTGTAGCTCTTCCACTGTACTATGTGCTAGTCACAGCATTGAAGCAGCAGAACGATATATATTACTCTCATCCACTCTGGTTCGGAAAAAACGGGCCGTTCTTCGGTAATTTTCGACTTGTTGTGGACTTTGGATTTGGTAATTATCTGCAAAACTCGATCATTGTTTCGGTGGGCGCAGTCATTCCGATAGTTTTGTTCGCGGCGATGGCTGCATACCCAATCACTTTTTCAAAGGCAAGAAGCGTAAAAGCAGCACGGTTGTTGTTTTTACAAGGATTAGGCGTTCCGCTTCAAGCGTTGGTTATACCGCTGTACCTGATCGTAATACAATTGGGGATTTACGATACTCTGCTTGCTTTGATTCTCCCATATATCGGGGTATTCATGCCGATTTCAATCCTGATTATTTCCAACTCGATGCGTAACATTCCAAAGGAATTATTGGAGTCAATGTATCTGGATGGCGCGGGTAACTGGCGAATATTCTGGAATCTGATCGTTCCACTGTCCAAGCCGGCACTGGTGACTGTCGGTATTTATAATGCGGTAAATACATGGAACGGTTTCTTGCTGCCACTCGTGTTGACACAGTCAACAAGCATGCGCGTAGTCCCGTTGTCTTTGTGGAACTTCAACAGCGAATTTGAAACGAATGTTCCGGGCATTGTGGCTGCTGTTATCATGTCTGCCATTCCGCTGATAATAGTATACACCGTAATGCGTCGGCAGCTCATTGCAGGGCTGACCGCTGGCATAGGGAAATAGGATTTGGCAAGGAGAACAGGTCGCCGTATTTGCAGCAGCAGCCAGGCGACCGGTCTTTCATCGGACGATCTTGTTTCTCGAGAGATCAAGCTGGACGAAATCAACGAGGCTTATGCGGAACTTGCCAATGGAAAGATTGCCCGCAGTGTGATCACTTCCTTTTAATAAGGTTGATAAAAACGAGGAGAAACGGTATGAGGTTCAAAGATAAAGTTGTATTAGTGACGGGTGCG
>DIEQ01000045.1 GCA_002418705.1 Mageeibacillus sp. UBA5770
CCATCACCACCAAAGGTATCAAAGCTTATGCAGCATGGCCATTTAGTAGCGGGATAGTTTGTGCCTGGCGTATCGGGGGTTTCGTATTTGCGCACCTCGATAATTTCCGTTTCCGCATCTTCAAACGTTGCCGGTCCAGCCTGGCGCAGGCTGTCGATGTAATCGTAGGCATCATCTCCTGGGTAAACATATTGTTCCACCGGGATGGTGGGTGCATAGCTTTCAACGGAAGTATTTGCCGTGTCTTGATGAATCGGGGTCTCGCTTACGACATTGGCGTTGTAATTCATTACAAGGCTATTGATTCCTGCACCCAGCAATTCCCATGTATCTGCTGTTTCATCCGGCGTAGTGTTGATAAAATGTGCGATTGTAGAACGTTTTTGCTTAGTCATCTTCTAACTCCTTTATTTTTTTATATTTTTTCATCCAGTTTTTTGCCTTATCTCGTGGGATAACATTTTCTGGAACATAGGTATCCTCGCTGATATTAAATATTTTTACCTTATGAGCATGCAGCCCATCGACTAATTGCTTGTAGCCTTTAAAAATATTGTTTATTGGCACGGAATCGGGGGTCATTTTTTCATCATCCCCCCAGAAATGTGCCATGGCATTATGAGGTTTGTGCTGCATGCCGATAATAAGGATGGTTTTTGCTCCCATGAAATAAGCTAGTTTGATCGCCACGTGCATGACATTGCGCCATGTAATCTCGGCATGTTCAATGTCTTCTTGCCAGAGGTTTTCTCCATTACGATAGAGCGGTCCTGCTCTATTCTTAAACCGGTAGAATTCCTTCCCGCGCCATCGTAACAACTTTGGCTTAGGTATGAATTTTGGAATATTCTCGAATTTCTTATAAATTGCCTCTCCAAATTCATTCATTGTGCGGCGATCTACGGCTACATAGTAATCTGGCATCCATCTATCATATAGATGAATAGTGTTCATACCAATAGATGGATAATCAAAATCTTCCGGCGGGGTTAGATGAAGATTCTCGCCATTTCCAACCAAAAGAATCGTCTCACCTTTATGAATATTCTTGAATTTATTTATATCCATTAAACCTCTTCCTCGTACTGTAGAACGCACTGGATATTGTATATTCCAGTTTGTGATTGTCCTTGCTCAAATAAGTAACCCCAGCCAGTAGCCTCTATCTTTATGGCGGTCTGCCCGCTATCAAGGGTTGGTAAGATACCATCCTCCGATTGACTTTCCAGCCAATCTGCGAAAGTCTCAAAAAAGCCGTTCGTTTCCAGTCTTTCCAGATCATCTGCTGTACTTTCGGAGCTTTGTAAAGCAAACGGATACTCCCTGATACTTGATCCGTCAATGTAACTTTCCACAATACGCGAACCGGGCAATGGGATAATCGCGTATTCGGTCGGCGTTGACCCAAGATAATCAACCCATACCGGAGCGTTTGTTTTCAGATCGCTGTATGTTTTGATATAAGTCTGTAATGCGCTGATTATGCTCATTTGTCAAGTATCCTTTGTGCATGCGATACAATAGAATCTTTATTCACCGCTTTCATGCGTTCGAACCAAAAGCTACCCCGCATACCTCCACCATGATAGACAAGGTCTTTATCTATCACTTCCTTCTTCTCGCCTCTCATCGCATAAGCGCTACGGGAATTCACACCAACCATAACCTTCCCGTAATATTGGAAGCGCGCATAGGGAGCAATCCATTGAACTAAACCGCTGCCTATTTTCGTCCCCAAAATGCCGGATTTTATTAACATGGATGTTTTCATCGGTATATATGGTTCACACAATCTCAAAATTTCTGAATCAACTGCTTTCTGCGCTTCTGAATATCTTCTGTGCCATTTCGTCCAGAAGTAATTGTTCCATATAAGCTCGGCTTTGCCGCCTTTAATGACTATCTTTCCGCGATAGGTTTTGATGATAGGTGCCATTATCCACCACCGACCTGTATATGTTGCAAATGCGCGCTTCCATAATCCATTAGATCAACCGATTTCACAACAATCACATTTGCATATTTTGCCTTCAATGAACTCATGGTAAATGATCCGGCTATCATGTCCATTACGATCCCTTTTACAAGAACATCCCCAACCTTTACGGTGTTGGTAATTCCTGGAATATAGACAGCAACAGAATCAGCCTGTAAAAGCCCTGATTTGATAACATTGGACGCTTTACGATTCTCCCAAAACACAGCTTCTATCTCTGAGCGTGTCCATACTTCAGAACCATTAACAACTGATTTAGCGTATAATGTGGCGCCCGTATTAGTTATCATCCTCATCGAATCCTTGAAACATCAGTCCTGTATTCCACAGGTATAATCTTGCAGCGTCTACTTGCTTTTCGGTGTTGGTTTTTTCCATATCTTTGTTTACTACATACGTTACTGAATGATTGCCTACTGTTTCGCTTGACACCTCTTTATCAATGGTTGATTGTGATTGCATTACATCTGCTATTGCACACGTTGCTAATTGAATCAGTTCAATAGTATCTTCATCCTCATCATCTTCTATGATCGCACTTGCTCTATCAAATGTGATTCTGTCAATAACAGCACTTGCCCTTAAAGCTAATTGTGGGAAGGCTGCTGATGTGATATCAGTTCCAAAATAGGTTTCGCTATAAAATGTCCAATCTGCATACAATGTAGTCATGCATCACCTCGCTTTTTTGCCCATCTCAGTTTAGCGCTAGCACTCATGCGCTGTTTAGTTTCATCCGAACAAATTCTTCCTAGTGTTGCATATTTAATTTTTTGCTTATGTTCTTCTGATAATGGACCGTAACTTTTACCCATATGCGCTCTGCTGATTTTGCGTTTTGTGGCTTTGGTATGAGGATGACCAATTCGGGGCTTGCCTTTTTGTGCTTCACTAATTTTTCTTTTGTGCTCTTCAGAATGTTTATTCCCTTTTAGCGCCCTACTCATTTTATTAATTTGTTCTTCTGTAAGTTTTACATTGAGCATAGGAGCAGCAGCAGTTTTTCCAAAGTTATATTGAGGATGTAATTCGTCAAAACACATTTGTTCAAAAAGCAAAGTGTTATTTGAATCACAATATAGTATGGGAGAGAATATAAAATTCTCTTTTCCATATTTATTGAATGCAAATTGTAAATAACGGTTTTGATGTCTATTTTTCTTGAGTGCTCTTATATGTGCTGATAATCGTTTTGAAATATTAATACTGCTACCAATATATCGATGTTCATTAGCAATATTCCTTATCTCATAAACACCGGCATATGTGCTCATGTTTCACCCGCCACTTTCTTCAAAAAATATTCCTTTGACCGTACCATGTTATCCTTATATCCTTCTACGGTAGTGCGCCGGTGGAAGTTGTCAGGCTCGTCTGCCAGATGAATAAATGGTAAATCCAATGCTTTTACCGGTATGCCGATTTCCTGACATCTCCACGAATAATCGATGTCATCAAATCCAGCATGTAAGTAATATTCGTCAAATTTTCCGACAATCTCAAATACAGCGCGGTGCATAATCATCAGCCATCCGTAGATATAGCAGAATTCACGTCCAGCTCCCCACTTGGCCGGTTTTTTCCTGATTTCCATTCCATACATGCCTTTATAGGGTTGTGCCTGAATAGTATCCGCAAAAGTGCCCTTACAAAGCACGTCATCGTTTGAAAACATCAACCAATCGCCCGTGGCTTCTTTTGCGCCAATGTTCAGCGCTTTCATGTAGTTATAATGGACAGACTGGTCAACGCGAATGAGCTTGTAATCGCCAGATTGATAAGGCTCTTTTGAACCATTGTCCACCAGGATGATTTCTGTATTCGGTTCATATCTGACAACAGACTCAATATAGGGTGTGGCATAATCGCCCCAATCAGAATTGGCAACGATAATCAAACTGATCATATCTTCCTACCGCTCCATACCTTCCCAATCTGCGCGATAAACTCATTTTCTTTTGCCGGTCTTTCAGCAACAAACTTTACAATCCCAGGATACTTTGGCAATATGTGGTCGTGGAATGCTACAATGCCACCCTTTTTCAGGAACGGGAACCATGCCAGATAATCGGCTTTTACGGATTCATAGGCGTGATCTGCGTCAATGTATAGCATGTCAATGCTACCCTTGAAAGACTTAACAACACGCGTCGAATATCCCTTGATGATCTTGATCTTTTTCATCAGATCTAATTTTGTGAAGTACTCAACTGCCTGGATCATGCGGTGGTAATGAACGCCTTCCCAGCAATCAATCGCGTACACCCTGACGCTGTCTTTTGCGCCAGTAGCCATAAAAGATGTTGAACGCCCGTAAAGAGTGCCTATCTCTACGATCAGACCATCATCAGGAACCTGAGAAGCCAACCAACCCAAGTGCCTACCCTCTTCTGTAGTAACACCAAAGCGCTTTATACTCAATTCTTCAATCTGTGAAACTTTCCCAAGATTGAGCATCATTGCTTTATCTTCGTATGCACTCATAAGTAACTCTCCAATCGCTCTACAAAATGCCTGCCATCAAAGGGTTGTCCGATAAATCTTTCTTTCCATCTCTCGACATCCTGACTTCCTGCCATCGCTGATTCAATCAATGCCAGTAAATCATCCGGTGTTTTGCAATCCTCGACATTGTGCGGATAGCGCATGTAATCTCTGTATTTATTCCAGTTGCGGGCATAGATTAGCTTTCCCGTATTGCGCGGGCTGTTATGCGGGAGGATTCCCTCGCCAATCATTACAAGCGGGTTTCCCATTGCTACGGCCATGTGAGCGAACGTAAATCCGGCAATAATTACATCAGCTTCTTTCATCTGGTTTGTCTGGCCGTCCAAGTTACCCATAACAAACCTTACCCGACTATCTTCCCATAACCCATTTGTTTCCAATGCTCCGATGTATCGCACAGTCAAATCGATTTTGTCGTTCAGGCCAAGTAACAATTTATAAGCCTTCGCGTTCAGTTCCCTTTCGTCTTCCGGCAGATAAATACTTACCGGATGAATTGGGGCAAACAGCACGCTGATTTTGTCAGTTGGTTTACGTTGCCTGAATGGACAAATATCTGTATAAGACCATCCAACGACTTCTACCGGATGAGGATAACCTATCCTACGTAGCACTTCCTTATGTCCTTCCGCTATTGTGAATAAAGCATTTACCGGATAATATTGGTCAGTCAGGTCATGCGGAATGTTCGGGCGCACACTGTGAGGATAAATGAAAATCGGTATTTTCTTTTTAGCGGCTTCGATGATCTGTGTTCGCCACTGGACAGGCATACCGGCAAACAACCCACTCCATTCGTGGTCAATAAGAAGAAATTCTGCTTTTAAGGTTCTTCTGCGCGGAATGTATCCCTTCCGGCGCAATGCGTTGATGTAGGCTTTTGCCTTGTGTTGGTGTTCGATGACACAATAGTTCATTGTAAAAAGGGCGGCCAATAACCGCCCTTTGCTTTTTTAGCTCGTTGCAGCGGCTTCCGCATGGACATAGATGCCATCCGCCTTGTTATCATAGACGAACGCGTCATGATACAAGCGGTACTGCACCTTATAGGTGTCCATTTCCTGGTTCTCGTCGGGAGAGAAGATTTTCAGGTTAGCGTGTTTGGCAACCTGCAATACAGCGGTGGGGTGAACGATCATGAAGTTGATGTCCTCTCCGGTTGCAGAAAACCCACCAGCGTCAACCGAACCGCCAGCGTTCAGTGTTACTTCGGTGGAGAAACGGGTCTGCGGAACCATGATCACTGGCATGCCATCCAGCACTTGCAGGCGGCGATCTACAGCGCTTTCACTTCCCCAGGTGCGGGTCAGAGCGCCTTCCAATAACGCATAGCAAGCGTCAGAAATATACAGGAGCCTTCCTTCTGGGGGAACCTCGTCTGCATTCAAGGCCGCTTTACCAGCATCAATGGCCGCTAACACGGCCGTGGCGTCTGTCAGGGATCCTGTCGTCCCGTTGTTCGCGCCATCCGCGTACTTTGCAAAGCGGTAAGCGTCCACTTCTGGAACAACCTCTGTGCGCATGAACTCTCCAGCAAGAGTGCCAAAGGCCATGCCTAAAGTCTCTTCATCGTCCATGCGGTCGATATTGAATTCCCGTCCACGCTCGGTGGCAAGAGTCAAGGTTTCCCACGTGCCAGTGATCTGGCCTTTAGGATAACCGGTCGCGCGTGCATAAGTGCCAAGACCGATAACGTCAGTCTTGAATACTTTTACTACATTCGCGCCAGCAAACTCTACTGGCTTGGTTTTTGCGTCCATGCGTGAGGTCAAAGACGCGACTTTATAAATTTCGTCCAGAATGGGTAAATACTTCTGGGCTAAAGTAATGCTTTGGGTCATTTTATTTATCCTTTTCTACTGGCAACCCGGCTGCTTCTCGCGCTGCCATCAATGCCGCGTCGCCCAATAATCCTTTGTTTTTCCCGCCGGTAATAATTTGTGGCTCCGGCTCGTCAGTATAGAACAGAAAATCATTGTCGGTTTTGATCTTTTCCACTTGCTCATCAAACCCGATGATTGTTGATCCATCTTCTGCCAGCTTCAATTCGTCTGTTTTCAACAGTGCCTTTACAGCCGTTGGATTCTTTGCCTTCGCGCCAACCAGAGCACCATCCAAAGCATGGGAGAATTTCATCTCCGCGATCCGCTTTTCAGCGTCCTTCTGCGCGTTCTCGGCCTTCGTTTTCCAATCTTCTACTGCCTTTTGCAGCTCTTCCGGTTTCAATGCCTTAAAGCTCTCGATCTGCTTATTGGCTTCGTCGAGCTGCTTTTGCAAGCTCTCTGCTGCGGTTGTTGCAGTTTCAAAATCAGTTTTTTGCTTCTCGATAGACTTGCCATGTAAAGCCATGATGTCATCTATCAAGTCGGCCTTCAAACCGGCTTTCTCTAAAGCATCATCGGTCAATCCAAGTTTTTTTAAATCTTCGCGTTTCATTATCTGTTCCCTTTCTCATGTCTACACTTTTTACGTGGTCGTGTCACGCAACACCCGCCCTTTTACGTTTGCGGATAACGAAAAAAGCCACGCCGCCAGATTACTCCGAAAGCGTGGCCTAAGTCCCACTTATTAGTTGTGCCCCGTCAAAAGACGTTGCACTTTCAAAATTTAATAACTACATTATAAACTATTTCTTGTTATTTTTCAAGTTTTTTACAAACCCAACCCGCCTTCTACAATCATAGTTCTGAGAAATTCAAAAAATGAATAGTTATAAAATTCCCATTCAACAAACTGGACTGATATTTTATCTATGACATAAAGACACATCATAATGATCGCTGGCGCCGCAATCACAACATAAGCACCAATCAAAATAAAAAGTATAATTTTTTCAAATGTTTTCATTTCGTGCCTCCTTTTACTTCCCTATCATACCATGAACAAAATTGTTTACATAAAGAATACAGCAAATTCAAAAATGATCGGAATTCCTTGCTCATAGAATCTGTTCCCTTTCACACTGTCTGTATAATTCTGTTTGTTTGATAAAGTCCCTTAGTCTTGCCTGCCATACCCTTACCTTAGCCAATTCATCAGCATTGTCCAGTCCAGCCGCTTCTACCGCTGACGCTTCCCGCTTCGAATTCCTGATCTGGCGTTCAAAATACCGCTGCTTCTGTGTGGCCTCGTAGTAGCTCATTTCCTTGCCATTATAGGTAACAGTTTTGCTGGCATATTCGTTCAGCATCTCTTTATCGTAAGCATTTTTTGAAATGCCCTCAAAAAAAACGTAGTGGCTGTGGCGGCAATTTATTCCGTATAGCCCTGTAACGGTTCCGTAGCCGGTAATTTCGTAGAAATTGGGATACCCCTGCCCAGCACGCGAGAACACGCGTCCCTGCCACATCTCGTGGTTCTCAGGAGTACCGCCTTTATTTCGCGCTCCCAGGTGAGCGGAAGTCTGTACTAGGTCTATACCCATGTCATCGCATCGTTTTTCGGTGAGCTGCCCGCACGTGGAATTTACGCCGGTCAACACCGTGCGCCTGACTGCCACATCCAACTTATCCTGCCTGCCGCTTGCGTAATTGATGACCGATAACCCTGTATTTGCCAGCTCCTTTACCGCCGCCCGGATTGCCTGATCATACGAAAACGCTCCACTTACTACCTGCATATAGGCCAGGTCAGACGCTTCTATAAACGCATTCTGACCGGTTATGGCGGTTGTCAGAGTTAGGTTTCTAAGAATACCAGAGGTCTTTTGATAACCCGCTTTAAGTACATTGGTCATTGCGGGTGACAGGTTGAGTGGAACAGGTTCAAAGCCGGCTGCCTTGTAAATTGCGTCATCAAAAGCCATGGCCTTAACACCGGCCTTTTCAAATATTTTTTTTAGTTCCCGTTCAGACTTTCCAGTTAGGTCAGATAGTTTTTTTAGAATTTCATCATACAATGCGCCGGATTCTGACAGACGTTGTACCTGCCACGCAGCAGACGCGTAGGATATACCAGCCAACCGCTTAGCAATGTCATTGATCACAGACTGCTGGTAGCGTTCGTAGAGTTCCAAAACAGTCGATGGCAGAACATCAAGATAATCAGATGTCAGCATAAGTTATTTTTTCTTGCGTTTCAATCCCGCCGCTTCCCGCATGCTATCCTCAACATTGGCATAAAGTGCAGATAAGTATTTCTTTGCATCGCTTTCACTGGAATAGCATTTTAAAACTTTATTATCTGTTTTCTTTACCACACAAAATTTATTATTTTGTTTTATGATTTTCCACGGCATATCATTCCTCATTCTCAAAGAAAGCTTCTTGCCCAGCTTTTACTTCGGCAATTTTCGCCTTGGCCGTCTCCTCATCCTCGCCCATGTTGCGCATGCGGAACTCTACCGGCGACATGATACCCTGCTGAACCAGTCTCAAATCCTGCTGGAACGCGGCATCCTTGTCCACGATGACGGAATCGTCAAAGTCATAGGTAACTGTGTACACGCCCTTAGGGGCAAGCTTAGACAGCGTAGCCCAGGTGTCCATTGCATACAGCAGATCGTCTAGTGCCTTTTGTACGGACTTCTGGACATCTACCACGGTCGCATAAGACCGTTGTTTGCTGGTCTTTATCTCTGTGGCTGTTTTTGCTTCCATTTGTGGATCAGATAGCGTTCCATAGGCAAGCCCACAGTTATACTCAATTTTTTTAAGGATGGCGTCAAGACCATTTAGAATATTCTGCTCACGCATAGTCGGCGCCCACTCCTTAAACAAATCCCCTTCCGCACTACCTGTCTCTAATGTGCGATAAAGTCGTTTATTCGGCAAGATAGGCTTACCATCTGTGTCTTTGCCAAACGCCAACACATCAACAAAAATAGCGGCCTTGGTGGCCTCAAATTCCCAGAGCAAATCCGACCATTGTTGATCCGCCTGTTTTATCAGGTCAATGGCACGCGAGTAGCAGGATACGCCCAAGGGGGAGGCCGGATCGATGTTATTAGCCAGAGGATAGCGGAAGTAGGCATACAGGGGTTTATCTATGCCGGTTATGGTGGCCTCCGGCTCCAACCCGTTCCAATCCTCAACCATTGTCAACGGAACCTGGTTGCCCAAAATATCCTTAGTGCTGGAACGATAAGCCATGTTTTTTACAATAACGCCAGCGTCTGTCATTTCATGGGATTCCAGGCGTGTATAGTAATGATCGCCCTGTTTGCGCTGGTCAACGAATACACATGATGTAATGTTGCCGTTTGCGTCAAAATTAATTGGGAAAAACTGATCGGCTTGAACGAAATCAACGTTAATATCCTTGCCGTCCACATAAGGTTTAAATACCAAACCACCTTTAGCCGCTCCATACTCAATCACATCTCTAAGTTTATCGCTAACCTTCTTAAACTGCGCCGCCAGATAGTCGGCGCGTTGCGACCCCTCGATGGTGATGTCAAGCTCCAACGTTACCAGGCGAGATATTTCCCCCGCTACTGCCGCCGGAAGGTTGAGTGACTTTACATACTCGGTAAGCCATGGCGCGTCATTGACGTACATCCTTGACCACAGCTCTAATGCCGTTACCATCGGGTCGCTAATGGCAATATCCGAACCAATGGCCTGTTTTATCGACTGTTTATTTAACATTTTTCTCACCCATTCCCGAATCCAGTTAATCATTTTCGCAAACATTACTGTCCCCTCCGCCGCCAGATCATGTTAGTGGCATATCTCGTTGCATCGATGGCGTGGTTGTCTTTGTCAGGATACTCAGAGATATACTCACCATCCTTAGTTTGCTCGTACTCGTAATTTAAAAACTCCTCAGCGGTGTGCTGGCAGCGTTGGTTATCGATAATGATTGCCTTGAGAGATTGCAACCACTTGATCGAGTAACGCACACTATCCGGTCCCTTCTCTGCACCCCTGGCAGCCGCGCCGTACTCGCGCAAATCGGCAATCGATTTTGGCTCGGCGCTATCACATATCAGCGTATCACTTGACCTTAGTCCGGCGGAAGTCATTAGATCGTATATCCTCCGGTTAGAGGCTTTCCACGCCCGCACCTCGCCATAAATATACAGCGTCAATCGTGCCGCATCATAATGGCAACGGACATAGTGTGCCGGATCAGGATAATATCCAAAATCGAGACCGTGCAGGACATGATCGAAGCCACCAATTTTATTTCCGCGACCGTCATCCTTGCCGTAAATTTCCTCGTCCATGATTCTGCGCAGCTGCACATTTTCGAACACCAACCCACCAATGCCAATAGACTCTCCCAGATACTCATGTCTATAAGCGTCTGGATTAATTTCCTTAAGAAACTCCGCCTCGTCTAAAAACGCCTTGCCCAACCACTCAGGCGGCACCTGTAGATAGGTGGAGCGGTGGATTAGCCGGTGATCATTCGGTATCTGCATGTCTTTGACCGCCCAGTTATTACGAGAGCGCGGGGGGTTGAGCACTTTGATTTGGATGGCATGATCACCGCCGCGAATGGCAGACTGCACAATGGAGCGCACGGCGGCGGTGCCTCTAAACTGGTCGAGCTCCTCAAACAACAAAATACCTATATATCCAAACGGTGGCTTAATAGATTTTATTTTTAGCGGATCATCTCCACCGCGAAAGTAGATTTTTTGACCGGTTGGTTTGTAAGTGATCTCCAATGGATTTGTCGTGCATTTAAATTTACCTTCCAGCTCCGGATAGAAGCCCGTGATGTAATCGACCGCCCAAACCAGCTGATTGTATACGCTATCACGCAATGTGTCCTTGACCTGGCGCAGTGCCAACGCATGTACCTGTGGATTATTGAGTAGCTGCTCAATGGTCACGAGAGACGCAAACGAGGATTTAGTCGATCCGCGCCCGCCGGAGAGGATATACTCGTTATGACCGCCAGCCCAGATATCACGATAAATAGGATAAAAATTATCTGATATAGAATCGGCTGGGAGTTTGTATATCGTCCTGGTTGAATCGTCGCCCTCATCTGCCAGAGGCAAATCCAGCCCGAGCAATTTCGCCCTCCGCTCCATTATTTTAATGCATCTGTCTATCGCGCCCTGGTTGCCGCGCTCTGCCTGACTATACATCTGCTCAAACAAAGCGTCCAACCGCTGCAGCTCCAGCGTGCGCAGTTGACCGGCATCCTCCATAACCTGAGTTCTCAGTCTGCCAAGCGCGCGCATGACCGCCTTATACGCTCCTGGCTTGGTTATCCCCAATCTCTCCGCGATAGCATCATAGGTATAGCCGGCCATGCGCAACGCCATACCCTGTCGTTCGCGTTCCAAGGCGGTTAGTTTTTTTACGCTCGCTTTGCTGTCACCCATGTATACCGTCTATGTGTTTACCGCTGTTTTAAACTCGTCATCATCATATATCACGACTCGCAGGTATCTACCGCGCAGGTCGTGCATGGTAGATAGTATCTGTCCCTCGGTCTCCGGCAAATCCAGCTCGACGCGGATACCACCATCGACCATGGTTTTAACTCGGCACACAGTCGCCGGAAAATCGACTAGACTATCCATGCTCTACACGTATCTCCACATCATCCCCATCCTGATCCTGGACTGTACAACGCACGCTATCAACCGGCGGTACGTATGTACCGTACTCACAGTTATGTCCCTCACACATGTGATATGTTTTGCCACACTCTGGACATACGACATAGGGATCGTTAGTCATGATACCTTTGCCCCGCCCGACGAGGAGAACGACGGGCGGGGACTTGAGAGGAGAAATGATTATTTTTGTGGACTCAGGGCAAACGATGCCTGGTTAGCGATCATAGCTGCCACAAATGCGCGCACCACCTGCACCCAGCCATCAGTAGCGGAGCACATACCAGCCAGGTCAGGAGCAAATTTAATCAACACTCCGCCGCAATCCAGCGCGTACATGCCACCGGCAACCAGCGCCAGCATACCCAGCATAATGAGTCTCTTTTTGTCGCCTACTAACCCTCCATACCAACTGGACAGTCCAGGCAGGTAGGAAAACAACAGCGACAGGATAACACCGGCAACACTCGATATTAGATCAGCAGTCATATATAGCTCCTTTTCTGTTTATTATACCACGTGTATACAAATCTGCAAGCAATCATCTGATTAATGGCTACTATCAGTTAAGAAGAATGTCATATAAAAAACATGACATTTTACTTATATTGCCCCTTGACAAACCCAGCGGTAGGTACTATACTATAGACATCAAATACAAAAAAACAGGAGAAATGAGATGGAGATAGCACTTTTTCACAAGCATTTTGACGAAGAGTGGCTCACACATGTAAAAACCCAAATGTTAGAATTAGGGGCGCCTGAAATAAAGTGCATATGGAGCGAGATATATGGTATGTGGCTAGCAATTGAGGGATGCCATAGGCTACGGGCAGCAAAAGAGTTGGGAATCACACCCATTATTATTGACATCACTAATGACGAGACAACCATCCAACAAATCGATGGAATCGATACAGTCGTAAATGTCGCGGAACTTGCGCAAGAGCTTAACGATGATGCGTGGAAATCGGAAATATTATCCTTTGATGATTAACGTCGAAACGCTCCACTCGGAGCGTCCTGGCGAGGTTGACCACTTGCCGGCTGATGAGACAAGGTCAAATAAAAGGAGATAAAAATGAAAACAAAATTAACTCCAGAGCAAGCGGCAGCGATCGAAAAATCAAAAAATGAACTCATTGATAAAATTATCGCAACCCAGGATGTTATGCGTGAGTATCCTCTCCGCGAGGATGGTACCAGAGATTTTGGCGCACAGTTAATAGAGCGCCCAGTCAGTCGCGATGACATTACCTACCTAGTTAACAAATACTACGAGTATCGCATTGACGATCACATGTCTCATGACGATGCAGCCAGACAGACATATGCTTGCTGCTACAAAAAAAGCGACATAGGTTACAACCCGCACGCACGGATCGCGGAATTAAAAAATCAAAATAAATAAAGGAGACTGAAATGAATGCAAAGGAAATTATGGAAAAGAATGAGCAGGCATTAATGGACTGGTTTATTTGTGGGGTTGACGGATCACATTGGGACGGGTTATCTCACCAGCTCTATCTCGATCTGGACGATAACAGTATCTATCAACTCACTGAGGCATCCGATCAGACCTGGCATCAACGCGATGACGGATCATTAATACAGATAGACCATCACTGCGGATATGGGGATATACCAGATGAGGAGTTGTACACAGATGGTTGTAGCATCTATGACTACGGATACCAAGACTATTTAGATGATATTGAGCAGTCTATTAGCGAGGCTATCAACCAATAATTTTCATCCCTGCCGGCGGGGATTGTACACCGGCAAAGGAGACGAAAATGAAAAAAATATATTTTAGAAGCGTTATCGGTGGTGGTCTAACCATAAAACAGCTTGTTTTTTCGCTGTTTGTACTAAGTTACACCGACAACCGTAGCCTGGCTAACGGGAGAGCAGGAAAAAGTATCACTGTAAGCAAAAGATGTTTTACAAATCTATAAATTTTGGAAAGGAGAAAAATGAATTATGAAATTGAAAGCAAAGAATATATAATCCAGCACACAAAAAGAGGTTGGAGAGCAATCAGTTGGCATCCTCACTATATTATGACAGATTTTGTGAAATCGAAAGAACGGGCGATAATAGAGGGCGATGATGCCATAAAAAAATATTATGAGGAGAAAAAATGAACACGAAATCTTTAGAAACCGCGATTGACTGCATGATAGAAAAATTGCATGGCTGGAACGAGGACGCCGTCATCTACCGGAACGATGATGGCTCATATACATGTGATCCTCGCTCAACCTACGAGAGTGTCGCCCGTGAGCATGAGGTTGTAGAGATATATACATGCCATGATCTGGATGATATCTTTCCAGGTTTTGGTACAGAACA
>DIEQ01000132.1 GCA_002418705.1 Mageeibacillus sp. UBA5770
TATGGGCTTTTACGCCGTTATCATCTACGGGTCTCTTCTGGATATTCCCGGGGATGAAATCGAAGCAGCAAGAATTGACGGCTGCAATGCCTGGAATCTATTCCTCAGGATTATTGTCCCTCATATCCGTCCTATTATCATTACCTGCCTGGTATTCAGCTTTTCGGGAACAGTTAAGATGTTTGAATCTGCCCTTGCCCTGACCAAGGGCGGACCCGGCAATTCGACTACATCCCTGTCGATGTATATGTATAACGCGTCGTTTTCCTATGGCAAGGTTGGTTACGGCAGTACAATAGCTGTATTCATTTTCGCACTCTGCATTTTTGGTACCTGGATTATCAATCGATTTGATCGTAAGGAAAGTGAGGGTGTCTAATATGAAGAGAACGAAAAGAATAACACTTTCATCCGTTCTAATTAAAATCATTGTCGGAATTTTTCTTATCGTCGCCGTGTATCCGGTCTTCTGGATGCTGACGGCATCCTTAAAGCAGCCGGCTGAATTTGTAAACAAAGCAGCATATGCATTGAATGACGGTTTTTACTTTCAGAACTACATTGATGCATGGACACGGGGCAATATGGCGCTGTTTTTCAAGAACAGCCTGATCAATACATTAGTTGCGCTTGTTTTCATCGTCGTTTTTTCAGTGACTGTCGGATTTGCTGTGACAAAAATGGAGTGGAAGCACAAGGAAAAAGTCAAAACGTATTTTACTCTCGGCATTATGGTGCCTGTTGCCACAGCATTGATTCCGCTTTTCCAGATTTACAACAAATTTAACCTGATCGATACGAGAGCGAGTCTGATTCTTTCATATATCGCATTTGGATTATCGCTGTCAGTTTACCTGATTGTCGGATCTCTCGGGGCCCTGCCGAATGAAGTTCTTGAGGCTGCTGTAATAGATGGCTGCGATATCTATAAACTCATGTGGCATGTTGTCGTGCCTCTTATGAAAAATTCCATTGTCACCGTGCTCGTCCTTCAGTTCTTCTTTAAGTGGAATGACCTGCTATTCTCCATGACCTTTATCAGCGATACGCAATTGAAAACCGTGCAGACAGGATTGCTATACTTCCAGAATGAATTTGGAGCCAAGAACTGGGGTGCTATTTTTGCATCCGTGTCGATGAGTATCATCCCGATGCTTGCCATCTACATCATCCTGAATAAAAAGGTGATCGAAGGCATGACGTCAGGTGCCGTTAAGGGCTGATATTTGCAGATATTCTTTTGGAAAGATATTCATTTACTTATTTCAGCAGGAGGCCATACATGGAAACATACGAAAAGGAACTTCGGGAATATTTTCTTCAAAATACCAGCGCAGTACTTAAAAATCCCCGGGGGTTCATCAAATATCCGTTTATTGATCCGGGTTCGGTATATGACGGAAACGTCTGGGACTGGGACACATTCTGGTCTGTTTATGGTTTCCTCAATCTTTATGATTCTCATGAGAATTCTCCTGTAAGAGAAGAGATCATTGTTCACGCAAAAGGCAATATCTTCAATTTTCTGGATCACCAGCTGGAAGACGGTTATATTCCGATGATGATTGAATTAGGAAAGTGGCCGGAACCTTATCTGAACGGCAAACACAAAGAAGGTGTGATGATGAATATGCACAAGCCTTTTTTGTGTAACCAGATTTGTCTGATCAGCGGCCAGACCGGCGATTATGAATGGATTGCGGACAAGACCGACCGGCTGGAAAAGTATTTTGACTGTTACTTCCGGAATTACTATTTCGAGCACTGCGGCCTCTTTGTCTGGTGCGACGACATCATGATCGGGATGGATAATGATCCGGCTTCCTTCGGCCGTCCGAAGTATTCTACGGCTAATATATTTCTGAACAGTTTCATGGTAACAGAGCTCAAGTCTATGGCGGAGATCCTCAGGAAGACAGCGAAGGATTCAGATAAAGCCGATCACTATGATGCAGCGGCGAATCAGCTGATTGAAGCCATACGCCGGGAATGCTGGGACAAGAGGGATAAGTTCTTCTATTCCGCTGATATTGACATCAAGACCAGAAAATTCGATTGGTTCCATGAAGGGCTAGGCGTTTTCTGGAATTCTCTTCCGATAAAAATCCGTACCTGGTCTGGTTTTCTTCCGATGTGGGCGGGATTCGCGACGAGGGAAGAGGCTGCGGCAATGACTGCGCATATGTTCGATCCGGATACGTTTGCGAGTGAATTCGGAATCACAACACTGGCCAAAGACGAGAAAATGTTTGATCTGTCTGTTACTAATAATCCTTCCAACTGGCTCGGACCGATATGGGTGGTAGCAAATTATGTCGCTTTTCGCGGGCTTTTGAATTACGGTTATGTAAAAGAGGCCGGAATTATCGCCGCACAAACAGCTGCCCTGCTCGGTAAAGACCTTGAAGAAACGCAGAGTCTGCATGAATATTATGATCCTTTTACAGGAAAACCAATTATGAACGGCGGGTTTATTAACTGGAATATTCTAGTCATCAATATGATGGATGAACTGAACGGGAAAAAGCCGCTGAAGGATACTTTTCCTAAGCTATAAAGGCAGATCTGCAAAATGCACCGCCGCTGACGAAATCGACATAAATGTGAGGAATATGATGTATAACGAATTTGTAAATCCTTCCAATCGCTTCAGACCCATCCCGTTCTGGTCATGGAACGGGCAGCTTGAGAAGGATGAACTGGAATATCAGATTGAAGAAATGAAGAAGGCGGGAGTCGGCGGCTACTTTATGCATGCCCGCTCCGGGCTGAAGACAGAATATCTGAGCGAGGAATGGTTTGAATGCGTCCGCAGCGGAATCCAAAAGGGTAAGGAAGTAGATATGGATGTTTGGGCTTACGATGAAGAAGGCTGGCCAAGCGGATTTGCCGGAGGCCTTGTCCCGGCGATGTCGACGGATTTCCATGCGAAATTTATTACGCTTTCGAAATGTCATACGACTGTCGGATTAGACAAAGAGAATGTATTTGCCCTCTATCTGTACAAAGAGGACGAGGAGAAATGCCGGAAAATTGATATTCTCACGGATTACACCTGCTCACAGGGAGAAGAACTGCTGGCTATTGTCAGGCATTCAAATTCTTTCTACATAGATACGATGAATAAGCGGGCTGTAGATGCATTTATCCAATGTACTCATGAAGCATATTACGAGAAATTCGGGGATGAATTCGGGAGCCATATGAAAGGCTTTTTCACAGATGAACCCAGATTCACTTGTGATCATTTCGGTGAACTGCCGTGGTCCGACGGTTTGCCGGCAGAGTTTTTGTCGCAATACGGATATGATCTAACAGATCATTTGCCTGCGCTGTATCTCAGTACATCTGGTTTTGAGAAATACCGGTATGATTTCTGGCGCCTGGTAAACCGGCTTTTTGCACAGAATTATATGAAAAACATCTATGACTGGTGCGATCTGCATGACTGCAAACTGACCGGGCATATCATGATGGAGGAAAGCATATTCAGTCAAATGACCAGTACCGGCGGTGTCATGCCGCTGTATGAATATTTCCATGTACCGGGAATTGACTGGCTGAGGCGAAGGATAGATTCCCCGGTCATTGGAAAACAGGTGGGCTCCGCGGCCTGTCAGCTTGGTAAAAAGCAGGTACTGACAGAGTCATTTGCCCTCTGCGGATGGGATGTCTCTTTTGAAGAACTGAAGTGGATTGCAGAATGGCAGTTTGTAAATGGTGTCAACCAGATCTGCCAGCATCTGGAAGCATATACGATAAAGGGCGAGCGTAAAAGGGATTATCCGCCGTCGCTTTTCATTCAGCAGACCTGGTGGGATGAATACAAAAAATTCAATGATTATCTGGCTCGCCTGTGCGTTGTCCTCTCAGAGGGGGACCAGACGGCGGATGTCCTTGTTCTGCATCCCATGCAAAGCGGATTTATTACTTACGACGGTACAAGAACGGATGAAATCCGCATGCTTGATGATGCCTTCACGAAAACCTGTGAAGCGCTGTCCGGGTCGCATATCAGTTATCATCTCGGAGACGAAACCATCATCGAACGCCATGGAAAAGTTGATGGCAAAAATTTCGTGGTCGGGATCATCCCATACCGTACAGTGATTATGCCCTGCATGCATGCAGTCAGCACGCATACCGTGCAGCTGCTTCTTCATTTCATTAAAAATGGAGGGCATGTATTCAGCCTCGGTCGATTCCCGACTTTTACCAATGAAAATCCTGCCCTGCTCGAGGAACTCAAAAACAGCATTACGTTCATTTCAATTGAAGAGGTTAGAGAAAAAATGATTACGCGAGGGCTTGTTTCCCTGAGTATTGAGGAAAACGGTCAGGAAATCAGCAGCATCTCCTATCAGCAAAGGGAAACGAAGGACAAAACCATCCTTTTTATGGTCAATCACAGCCGTGAATGTGCTTTTGCTGCCAGTGTCACCGTTCATAACAAATCATACCGGGTAAACAGATGGGCCGCTGAATCCGGAACTATTCAGTCACTTTCCTATGATACCAGGGGCGGCGGCACACATTTTAATCTGACTTTTGAGCCAATGCAGTCATATATTGTCGTACTTAGTGACTCGCCTGCGGATCTTTCACATATTGAGCCTTCGCTGCCGCAGCGAAACGTAACCCTTTCACATGAATGGAATATCGATCAGATGGATCTCAATTCGATGACCCTGGATTTCTGTACATATCGAATCGACGGCAGGGACTGGCAGGGACCCGCTCCGATTATTAAGATCCAGAAAGAATTGCTGGATCTGAAGATGCCCTGTGAAGTCGAACTTCGTTTTGAATTCCGTATTGATATGGATCTTTCAGGCAGCCGTGAATTCTATGCTGTTGTGGAGGATGCACAGCTTTACGAAATTCAGGTAAACGGAACATATATCCCGTATACGGATATTGGCTTCTGGAAGGACAAGAGCTTCCGTAAAATCGATATCCGCAAGCACCTGACAAACAAAGATAATGAACTCATTCTCAAAATATCCTTCAGGCAGCCTCAGAAAGTATATGACGTACTGTACGGTGAGAATGTTTATGAGACGCAAAAGAACAAAATAACTTTTGACATTGAGCTGGAAAACATCTATCTGCTTGGGGATTTTGGCGTTGTCAGCGAGAGTCCTTACCGGGAAATGGACAGAAATGCCTGGGTTACCGACGGTCCGTTTGTGATTGCCGCTCCGCCGACAGGATTTACTCACAGCAACTTCACCCTTCAGGGACTTGCATTTTTTGCGGGCCGGGTACAGGTCTCGCAGGAAATGAAAATTATCCGGACACAGGGTGAGCGAATTGTCCTGGAATATGGCAGGCATAGATCTTCGCTTGTCAAGATATACATCAACGGGCATCTTGTTAAGGATTCCATGTGGGCGCCGTACAGTGCTGATATTACGGACTATCTGACTGACGGCGAAAATCGGGTGAGCCTGGAGCTTTTCGCATCGAACAGGAATCTTTTCGGACCGCATCACCATATCGACGGTGAGAGTATCAAAGTGGGTCCTTCAAGCTTTACAGGAGAATGGAGCTGGGTCGAACGCACATCAGAAGCTGATGCAACTGAGATTTTCGACAGATCCAAAAACTACTGGACCGATTCATACTGTTTTGTTTCGTTCGGAATATAACGGGGAAGTGGTGACATGGAAATACTATTCTTAGAGGCAGTCAGAGAGAAATATGCAAAAGCTGACTTTAATCACGATAAAATAGACGTTCTTCTTGCAGAGGAAATCACGAAAAGCCCGAGGAAAATTATTGTTTTGGACGATGACCCGACTGGCGTCCAGACTGTTCATGACGTCTTTGTTTTTACAGACTGGTCTGTTGACAGCATTCGAAAAGGCTTTGCCGGGCAGGAAAAAGTATTCTTTCTGCTCACGAATTCGCGCGGCATGACAGAGCAGCAGTCCCGTGATGCTCACAGGGAAATTGCCCTCAACATTATGCAGGTTTCAAAAGAAACCCAAATCGAATTCATGCTGATCAGCCGCAGTGACTCCACTCTACGCGGTCATTATCCGATTGAGACTGAGGTCCTGAAGGAGTGCCTCGAGGCTGGTCAAGCCCCCAAAATAGACGGTGAGATCCTGCTGCCATACTTTAAAGAGGGCGGTAGATTCACCCTCGAAGATATTCATTATGTGAATTATGAAGGAACTTTGATCCCTGCAGGAGAGACTGAGTTCGCCCGGGACAAGACGTTCGGATATTCCAACTCTAATCTCAAGCAGTATATTGAAGAAAAAACAAATGGCCGATACACGGCAGATTCGGTAACGTCGATTCACCTTGAAAGTCTCCGGAACATGGATATTGATGCGATAACGCAGCAGCTTCTGCAGGTCGAAGGGTTTAACAAGGTGATTGTTAATGCGTTGGATGACCGGGACCTGCAGGTCTTCTGCATTGCCTTATACCGCGCCATGGGACAGGGGAAAACCTTTCTTTTCCGCACGGCTGCTTCTTTTGTGAGGGTTGTCGGCGGCATCAGCAGCAGGCCGCTGCTGACCAGGAAGGAAATGATCCGGGAATCCGGTACTCCCGGCGGACTGGTCGTCATCGGCTCCCATACCGCGAAAACGACGGAGCAGCTTGATGCACTTAAAGAAATTGAGACGCTTGTATTTGTAGAATTCAACTCGGACAGGGTACTGGAAGCTGCACTCGATGACGAGGTAAACCGTGTCAGGGACATTTCCGATAAATTCCTTCGGGGCGGAAAAACCGTTGTCATTTATACCTGCCGCAAGCTTCTGAGTCTGGAAGAGGATACTCCGGAAAAAGCCCTGGTACGGTCTGCCAAAATATCGGATGCTGTCCAGTCATTGGTCGGAAGCCTTGAGGTCTGCCCGGGCTTTGTCCTTGCAAAAGGCGGAATTACTTCCAGTGATATAGGCATCAAGGCCTTACATGTTACAAAAGCCCGGGTACTCGGGCAGATTCAGCCCGGTGTTCCGGTATGGGAAACAGATGCAGAAAGCAAATTTCCCAATATTCCTTACATCATATTTCCGGGAAACGTAGGCGACAGGAATTCGCTTTTCCAGGCAGTCAGCATTTTACTTGAAAATATACGGGGTGATGAAAAATGAAGCTTTGCACACTGCATACAACAGACAAATTCATGGAATTGATTTCGGATCCGTTTACAAAACCGTTTTTGAAAGATAATCCGGATGTTATACAGATGGATATTACAGACAGTTCGCTGATTATAGATACACAGGCAGCGGGCTTTGCTACACCAAGTGTGACACGTCGCATGTACAATTATATGATGTCTGCCGTCGATGCCGGTGCAGATGCCATACTGGTAACCTGCACTTCTGTAAACACAGCGACAAAAATGATTCGCAGTATGATACCCATCCCTGTCATCAGCATAGATGAGCCCGTTGCGGCAAAGGCAGTGGAATGCGGGGTCAATATCGGAATTCTCTCATCACTTGCGACAAGTGCAAATCCTGTCAGGCAGACGATTCTTGAACAGGCGGGAAAAAAGGGGAAAGAGGTCAATATCAAAATTCAGGTTGCCGACGGAGCTTTTGAGGCACTGATGTCCGGCAACCGGCCGCTCCATGACGAAAGAGTCAGGGCAGCTCTTGCCGTTCTTCAGCAAGAGGTGGATGTAGTAGTTTTTGCACAGATATCCATGGCCTTAGTTGAGCATCCGCAATATTTTGTTCCTGTACTTAAGTTTGGCAGACTTTGTTTTGACGCTGCCAAAGCGGCGATGGAAGAAAGAGGCGGAGCAAAGTGAGGAGAGTTATTATTTCACTGGCTCCGGTTGCAGGCCCCGCTCCTCTTGAACCTGATTCAGCAGCATCCGATATCATAAAAAGCATAGATGCAGGCGCCGCGATGTGCCATCTGCACTGTAAAACAAAGAGCGGGGTATTGACGCCCGATATATCAGTGATTTCTGAGACTTTTGATAAAGTCCTGCAGACGAGGGATGTTGTGGTACAGGTATCAACGGGCGGGATTTCTGATATGACCATCGAACAGAGATGTCTGCCTTTATTATACCCGTACGCCGAGAGTGCATCTCTGAACGGAGGATCTACAAATCTGGGTGAAGCCGTATACAAAAATTCATTTGACGATATCAGGTATGCATCCAAAGCCTGTTATGACCGTAAGGTTCTTCCTGAGATTGAAGTTTTTGATATCGGGATGATTAATAACATGGCCATCATCCGAAAAGAGCAGCCTTTCAGGGATCCGGTGCTGTTCAATCTCGTTTTTGGTCATAAGGGAAGCTTGCCCCCCACAATCGAAGCACTCACTGCATTCCGCTCGTTTGTGCCGTCAGACTGCCTATGGGGCGTAACGCACTTCGGACGTGATAACTGGACCTTCCTGGCTGCGGCTATCGCAATGGGGGCAGCGGTCGTACGGATAGGCTTTGAAGACAGTGCCTGTTTGGATGGTGATACACCCGCCGCTGAAAATTACCGGCTGGTAGAAAAACTTGTTCAATTAATCAGGGCGATGGGTCTGGAACCCGCCTCGCCGGAGGAAGCCAGACTGATTCTGAAGTTGAAAACAAAAGAAAATGCTGTTACCTGAGGAGAAAAAAGATGGAATACAGAAAAATTGAAGTGCCCGATACCCTGAATTTAGCTGACAGGGCGGCTATTGCGTTAAATGCCATGATGGGCGTTGCTGACGAAGACAAAGGATTTATTCCGTTTTTCAGCGGTTTCTTTGCATCGGATCCTGCCTGGATGCGGCACGGGAACTGGGACTATGGTTCCAGTCACGGGCGTCTGGTCGATTCCATGACTCTTGTCAGGGCGATGACCGGTACGGAAGAAGGAAGAGAAATTGAAGATCATTATAAAGAAAATCTTCTTTCCTTTTTTAAGGAAGACGGGCTCAGTTACAGAAAAAACACATTTTCTGAGGAATTTATCAGGGCCAGCGGAGCTGCTTTTGAAGAAAGTGCTTCGATGATAGACCAGAGAGCCGTACTGCTGGGGCTTACGACATGGTTTATCGACACGGGTAACGAAGCCGTGAAAGAAAGAGCCGACAGACTAGTCGGTGCGCTCAGAAGAATTGCCTGCAAGGAAAGGGAGTCCTGGTATTATCCGGCTTCTGAATACACAGCACATGGCTGGCCTTCATTTGATGCGGTTGTTACGCGCCTTTGCCCCGATCCGTGCGCGATGTGGGGAAGACAGGTAAATCCGCTCATTAGATATTATCAAAATACCGGAAACCGTGACGCCTTTGAATTATGCGAGAACTTTGTATCCAACATTGTGTATAGAAGCGGTGCTTTTGCAGAAGACGGCAGCTGGAATGCGGGGCTTGGCTACCGTAACGGTCATTTCCATACGAGAATGGGCACACTGGCTTCACTGGCAAGATTTGCTGATTTTACTCACGATTCGTTTTTGCTGGACTGGGTAAAGAAATGTTACGACTGGGGACTATCCCACTGTACGTCTTTCGGATGGACGCCCGGTGACCTTCATGACCAGGGATACGAGCATGAGACCTGCACATTGGTCGATGCCATCGGAACGGCCATCACTCTTGCCAAAAACGGTTTCACTGAGTACTGGGGAACTGCCGAAAAATTCCTTAGAAACCAGCTGACCGAGGCCCAGATCCTCGATACGGGCTGGATTCATCAGTCGGATACAAAAGATAATGACATACCTGAGGACACAACGTACTACAAAGTCGCTGACAGGCTCAGGGGTGCTTTTGCCGGATACTCCGCCCCGAACGACTTCGTGTACAGCGGTCAGAAAGGACGCGGGCATATCATGGATGTCCAGACCTGCTGCGTTGCTTCCGGTACCCGCGGACTGTATAACGGCTGGAATAACATTGTCACAAAAGAGAACAACAGAGTCAGTGTAAATATGCTCCTCAACAGGTCATCGAAATGGGCAGATGTCTGCAGCTTCCTTCCCCATGAAGGTAAAATCGAAATATATGCCAGGGAAGATATCGATGAACTTTGCATCAGAATTCCGGAATATGTTCCATATGGCTCTGTTATTGTAAAAAGAGAATTGTCAGATAATTCAACTGCAATAAGCGCCAGAGAACTTCCCTGGGTCCGGAAATGCTTCCTGAAGCTGTCCGGCATTCGAAAAGATGAAAAAGTAACGGTAGATTTTCCCGTCATTATGCGCAAAACGCTTGAAACAGCCGTTGATGATGTTTATGAGGCCGAATGGGCCGGTGATAATGTAATTAATATCACACCGGGTGGAGAATACTATCCGCTTTACAACCATATAACTCTTCTGAAGACAGCACCATCCGCAAGCACGCCTCTGTATCAGGGCAGCGAAAAGGATTTTGATTAATCAGCCCTTCCGGACAGGAAATGCTGATAAGCTGATAAGATGCAGACCCTGAATTGGTGTCAGCATCACGGGAAAGTAGAGTACTTCATGATCAGTAATCCAATACTCAGGGGATTTCATCCGGACCCGAGCATAGTCTATGCTGACGGAATATTTTATATTGCCAATTCAACCTTCGAGTATTTCCCCGGGATATCGATCTCTTCCTCAAAAGACCTGATGAACTGGAAAAAAGTCAGCTCGCCGCTTTCATCAGAGGACTTACTGGATTTGCGCGGTGTCCCACGGTCAGGAGGCATCTGGGCACCGTGCCTGACATATTCCGGCGGTTATTTCTACCTTGTTTTTACCAATGTAAAAAGCTGGTCTGACGGACCTTTTAAGGATACACCGAACTTCGTTACCAGATCCCGGAACATAGAAGGACCCTGGAGTACACCCGTATACCTGAACAGTTCCGGGTTCGATCCTTCACTTTTTCACGATGCTGACGGCAAAAAATACATAGTCAATATGGAATGGGATTACAGGGAAGATGGACCGGGGCATTTTACCGGCATCCTCCTGACGGAAATCAATCCGGATACCTTCGAATGTATCGGAGAAGCCAGAAAAATATTTACGGGATCGGAACGGGGACTTACGGAAGGTCCGCACCTGTATCAGCGCGGCGGGTACTATTATCTGCTTACCGCTGAGGGCGGTACATCCTATGATCATGCTGTTACGGCAGCAAGATCAAAGCACATCGGGGGCCCTTATGAGCTTCACCCCAATACACATCTTATAAGTTCAAAGGGTATTCCTGAAAGTCGTCTGCAAAAAGCCGGGCACGGCAGCCTGTGCCAATCCGGAGACGGAAGATGGTGGCTTGCATTTTTGTGCGGCCGTCCGGTCGACCAGAGCATGAGCTGCATACTTGGCAGGGAAACAGCGATTACAGATATCATATGGGAAGACGGATGGCCCTATCTGCCGGACAAATCATTGTCGCCGCCTGCCCGGGCCAGAGAACTTCACGGCTCGGCTGAATCCAATCAGAAGCCGGTTGATATTTCATACGATTTTACGTGTGAGGATTTCCGGTCGGATTTCATGTCACTGCGTGTTCCTGCAAAATACGAGATTTTCGAGGGGAATACACTGCGCCTGTATGGCAGAGAGTCAATGGTTTCAAGACATTTCCAGAACATGCTTGTCCGCAGACAGACGGCCTTTCATTTTGAAGCAGTCACATGCGTATCGGTCAGCCGGAAGAATTTCCAGGTGATGGCCGGTCTGCTGTATCGCTATGACGAAGAAAACCAGTATTATCTGAGAATTGCCTATGACGAAAAAGCAGATGATTTTATGTTAGGCATTCTTGCCTTTGACCGAGGCAAATTTTCCCTCCCGATGGGGAAGAAGGAGATCCGCGTGGGGTCGGGACCGGTCAGGCTCAGGCTTGCCGTGCGTGGGATAGAAGGTCGTTTTTCGTATTCGACGGAAAACGGGGGCTGGACCGACATAAAGCTTAACGGAGAATTATACACGATCGACGCTCGCAGAATATCGGATGAATACACCAGGGACGGCGGATTCACAGGTGCATTTGTCGGCATGAGCTGTCAGGATTTAGAATATGCAAGGTCGTACGCTGATTTCCATTGCTTCGAATACCGGGAATTTGAAGCAGATTAAAATTTGCACTGTTTTTATGGCGATAAAAGATGAACGGAATTTCGCCTGAAATGAAAATCATTTTGCAACAATCGAAAATATGTAGTTTTATATCTTTTTATTTGGTTAATATGTCTTGCAGAAGCCGAATTGCTAGTATACAATTGTTTCAATATAAGGAACGAAGGTGACTGCTATATGGCAAGATTTACTATTCCCCGCAACATTTTTTATGGCAAGGGCAGTATGAATGAACTCGCCGATCTCCAGGGTTACAGCCGCGCTTTTATTGTTACCGGCGGAGTCATCCCAAAGTTGGGTCTGCTTTCTAAACTCGAAGATATCCTGCACTGCGGCGGTATGGAAACAGAAGCGTTCATGGACGTTGAAAACGATCCGTCGATTGAAACGGTCATGGAAGGTGCACGCCAGATGCTCATATTCAATCCGGACATCATTGTCGCCATCGGCGGCGGATCCTGTATTGATGCAGCAAAGGCTATGTGGGTATTCTATGAATATCCCGAACTCACCTTCGAGAAAATACCCGATAACCAGCTACGACATTACTCCCGACATAGCCGTTCTTGATGAAGAAATAACGCAGACCATGCCTCCTTCCCTCGTTGCATACACAGGTATGGACGCTTTGTGCCATGCTGTCGAGGCCTATGTCGCTCTCGATCGCTCCAATTTCACAAACCCGCTTGCGATACATGCCATAAACGTAATCAGCGGCTATTTGTGTGACAGCTTCGACGGTGATCTCACGGCACGGGGAGAGATGCATATTGCCCAGTGCCTTGCCGGAATGGCCTTCACCAATGCAAAACTTGGAATAACCCATTCACTTGCGCACAAGATCGGCGGAGCCTATAACATTCCACACGGCCTTTGCAATGCGATCCTTATGCCATATGTAATAAAATACAACGCCAGAGACCGCGCCGCGATGCGCCACTATGCCAATATTGCCCGCCGGTTAGGTCTTGACGGTCAGCGTGAGATGAATCTGGTCAACTCACTGGTAAATACAATCAAAGATATGTCAGCATACATGCAGCTGCCATCCAATCTCGCAGATGCCGGTATAAGTGAGTTCAAGTTCAACATGGATAAGGAATACGTCGCACAGCAGGCATTCCTTGATGGCTGTACGGAAAGCAATCCGAGAAAGACAAGTCCTGAAGACCTGCTCGACATACTCGAGTGCGCCTACTATGGCAGACCTGTCATAATATAAGATCAGTTCGAATCTTCTTTCATTCATTCAGTAAAAAGGGGACACACCATGAAGGTATGTCCCTTTTTGTTTCTGGCGGAGAAGGAGGGATTCGACGCGGCCGTCGCTATCGCTAGCCCGCTGGCTCGTCGTCGCTGCCGCTTCTCCGCAGCCGCCTGTCAGACACCCACCGGGTGTCCTCCTTAACGGCGTCTGCCTTCCCAGGGTTCGAATCCCTCTGTTATTTATCCGCAAAAAAAGGGACACACCATGAAGGTATGTCCCTTTTTTATTTGTGGCGGAGAAGGAGGGATTCGA
>DIEQ01000111.1 GCA_002418705.1 Mageeibacillus sp. UBA5770
CTGATATGTACCCTTATGGCATTCTGGGCAGCTCTGTTGGAACAACAACCTCTTTTTCTTTCTTTAATGTGATGGATACGTTGGGCTCAGGTGTTAACACCGGTGTTCTTCTGGGTACGGACAGTACTACGATCACAGATCTGTTTGAGACAGAAGAATATTATAATTTCCTGCAAACGCTTCAGGAATGGTATAAAGCAGGATACATTATGCCGGATGCTGCGACAACCGATTCTCTGATGCCGGAATTAATGAATAGTAATGCTATCGCAGGAGTTTCTACAAACTACACAACAAATATTTTTGCAGATTATGTTTCCAACATGGCTCCCCTGGGCGGTGCTACGGCATTCTTAACGACAGATACNNCGTCATTCTCAGCAACCAATGGCACGTACTGGACAATTCCGATTACAAGCGTGAATCCGGATGCCGCCATGAAGTTCCTGAATCTTACTTATGCTAACGCTGATCTGATGAACTTAATTCAGTGGGGTTTTGAAGGCGTTAATTATGTTAAGACAGACAGTGAAGGTATTATCAAATTTCCTGAGGGCGTAGATCCCAGCACAACGACTTCCTTCAACACCCTTGGCCTGTGGGGCGACAGAAGAGCTCAATNNCTTCTGGTCGGAGGCAAGCTCCCGTGCGGCTAATGATGCATTTACAGAAACAGCCATGGCTAACCCGACCACAGCAGCAGCGGGATTTGCGTATAATTCAAGCAACATGACAAACCAGATCGTTGCAGTTGATACGGTGCTCAGACAGTACCTGCCTTCTCTTGAGACAGGAAGTGTTGAAGATCTTGATACGGTATATAAAGAGTTTGTAAGTGCTCTAAAAGCAGCCGGCATAGATGATGTCATTGCCGATAATCAGTCACAATTTGATGCATGGCTTGCCAGCAATAGCTGAGTGAAGCATGAACCGGTGACGTAAGACTTAAGGGGAAGAAGGAGAATTTCTTACTAAGAGTTATTCTCCTTCTTCTATTAGGAGAACGAATATGCAAAAAAATCATGAAATGAAAAAAGAAAAAAGAGTTCTGAGATGGAAGAGGAGTATTCCCATCTACATTCTAATGTTCCCCGGTATGCTGTATTTATTAATTAACAACTATTTGCCGATGGCGGGCATCGTTATTGCTTTTAAGAAAATTGATTTCCGGAAAGGAATTTTCGGAAGTCCATGGTGCGGGCTTGATAATTTTGTATTCCTCTTTACTTCAGGGAGCGCTTGGAGAATTACCAGAAACACATTACTTTATAACATAGCTTTTATTATCATCGGAACGATTTTTGCTATATTTGTGGCAATTATGTTAAATGAAGTTAAAAAGAAATTTGCTTCAAGGCTATATCAGACACTCATTCTGCTGCCATATTTAATGTCAATGGTAGTAGTAAGTTATCTTGCGTATGCATTTTTGAGCGGTGAAACAGGCTATATAGCCAAATCCATTCTGCCCGCTCTGGGAATAGATAAACCGATTGCATTTTATCAGCAAGCTAAGTATTGGCCCTTTATCCTTACTTTCATCAATATGTGGAAAGGGATCGGGTTTGGAACCATTATCTATTTGTCCAGTATTATCGGCATTAGTCCTGAGTATTATGAAGCTGCAAAAGTTGATGGTGCCACAAAGCTGCAGCAGATTTTCTATATTACACTTCCCAGCTTAAAGCCAACGGTTATTACTTTATTCATATTAAGCGTCGGAAGGATTTTCTATTCAGATTTTGGCCTGTTTTTTCAGATACCAAGAAACTCGGGTATGATTTACAGCACGACACAAACAATTGATACATTCGTATACAATGCATTGATGACGCAAAATAATATTGGAATGTCATCGGCTGCAGGTTTTTATCAGGCAGTAGTCGGATGTGTCTTTGTCATTCTTGCAAATGCTGCCATTCGAAAACTAAGCCGTGAACATGCAATGTTTTAGGAGGTACAAGATGAATAATAAATTTAATGAAGAAAAAACAATGCAGGCTCTGGCACATGTAGTTATGATTGTCCTGTCAGTACTTGCCGTCGTACCGTTTTTGTTATTGATTTCAGCATCCTTTACAAAGGAAACTGTGGCTGTTAAGTATGGATATAAATTCATTCCTTCCGTCTTTAGCTTAGATGCCTATCAATACATTTTCAAACAATGGGCACAGATTGGCCGGGCTTATGGTGTTACCATTCTGGTTACCGCAGTCGGAACCGTAATTATGGTTATGATTACATCCATGTTTGCGTATGGCCTGATTCAAAAGAACATACGCGGGATCAAGGTAATTTTCATCCTGGTCATCCTAACAATGCTGTTTAACGGCGGTATTGTTCCTACTTATTATATATATAACAACATTTTGCATTTGAAGGATACAATTTGGGGTCTGATTATACCCAATCTTTTGATGAATGCTTTTACTTTGATACTCGTAAAGAGCTATATGCAGTTCAATATACCGGCCGAATTAATGGAGGCCGCCGAAATCGACGGTGCCGGGCAGTTTACAATTTTTTTCAAAATGGTATTCCCGCTGTCCGCACCTATCATTGCAACTATTGGACTCTTAGGCGGTGTTACTTACTGGAATGACTGGATTAACGGCCTGTATTACATCCAGGATGCAAAACTCTTCAGTATTCAGCAGCTGCTGAATGCAATAAATAATAATATTCAATTTCTGGCAAATAATGCAACAAACATGTCAGGAAACAGTGCCATGAATCTGCCAAGTGCAACCATACGTATGGCAATTGCCGTCGTTGCCATTCTGCCGATCGTTATGATATATCCTTTCTTCCACAAGTACTTTGCAAAAGGACTTACGATGGGTGCAGTTAAGGGTTAGTTTGAAGTCAAGTTCATAGAGAATGCTTTTGCAGTATCTTTGGAATTTGGAAAATGAATAGGAAGAAGTGTTTATATATGGGAAATAACCGTTTGGAAGAGGTCCTTAGCGGAAATGGGAAAAACTATATTCTGCCCTTTTTTTGGCAGCATGGAGAGAGTGAAGGTGTTTTAAGAAAATATGTTCATGTAATCCATGATGCAAACATCGGCGCATTCTGCGTGGAGAGCAGGCCTCACCCGGACTTCTGCGGCCCGAAGTGGTGGAGCGATATGGATGCCATTATCGATGAAGCCAAAAAGCTCGGCATGAAGGTGTGGATACTCGACGATAGTCATTTTCCGACCGGATATGCTGCCGGTGCCGTCGAAAATGCACCGAAAGAATTATGCCATCAGTATATGAATTATCGGACTCTTACTGTCTGCGGGCCAAAACCGCAGACAGATTTATATGTGGAGGAATTTGCACATCCTGAAAAACTGCCGGCCTTTATGCCGCAGCCGCCTGCACCCAAACGTGTATTTAATGATGATAGTATCTATAAGGTTATTGCCTCCAAAATAGAGCCGGAAAACAGGATAGGCAGCTCATTAGACATTACACCGCTGGTAAAAGATGGGTTCTTAAGATGGGATGTGCCGGACGGATATTGGAAAATATTTGTCATCTATCTGACACGTGATGCTGATGGCAGAAATGACTATATCAATTTGCTCGATAAAGACTCCTGCTGCTTACTTCTGGATGCAGTTTATGTTCCGCATTATGAGCACTATAAGGAATACTTTGGCAACGTAATTGCCGGATTTTTCAGTGATGAACCTCCGATCGGGAATACACCGGGCTATACGGCAGGCGATATCATCGGAAAGCCCAATCAGCCTCTGCCGTGGTCGGCCGCTGTGCCTGCGAAAATGGAGCTTGAATTCGGCAGCGAAGACTGGACGCTTTATCTGCCCATGCTTTGGAATGATGGCGCGGACGAACAAATGAAGGCCAGGATACGCGTTGCCTATATGGATGCTGTGTCAAAGCTGGTAGAAGAAAGCTTTTCAATTCAGAATGGTAAGTGGTGCGAGGAGCACGGAGTTGAATATATCGGCCATATGCTGGAAGATTGTGACATGAATGCAAACCTCGGACCGAGTATGGGACATTTTTTTAGAGGGTTGGCGGGACAGCACATGTCGGGCATCGACAACATCGGCGGTCAGGTGATGATCGGCGGGCAGAATGTTGGACGTATGGGCGGTTCCGGCTGCCAGGATGAAGCGGCATTTTACCATTATGAACTTGGCAAACTCGGAGCATCTCTGGCCGCAATCGACCCCAAAAAAGACGGGCGCTGCATGTGTGAGAACTTCGGTGCGTATGGCTGGCAGTGCGGTGTGAGATTAGAGAAATACCTGATGGATCACTTTCTGGTTCGCGGAGTGAATTACTATGTTCCGCATGCATTCTCACCCGCACCTTTTCCTGATTTTGACTGCCCTCCGCACTTCTATGCTCATGGTCAGAATCCGCAATACCGTGCATTCGGAGATCTGATGGCATACTCCAACCGCATATGTCATCTGATCAGCGGCGGCATCTCGAAGCAGGATGTGGCTGTCCTGTACCATGGCGAAAGCCAGTGGGGCGGAGACTATCAAAGTAACCTATATGCGGCCAGGGAACTGACGCAGCGCCAGTTGGATTTTCATATAATCCCGTCGGATATTTTTGAAGAAAGGGCAGCATTTAATACTGTCTTTGACGGGAAGATCTTATCGGTGAATGGAAGGGAATATAAGGCTCTTGTCATTTCGCGATGTGAATATCTTTATAAAGCAGCAGCAGAATTTATCAGTACCGCTGTAGAGAGCGATTTTCCGGTAATATTTATCGATAATTATCCGAAAGGAATTTCCAACGCCGCAAAAGAGGAAAGTGAATTGCTGCTGGAGAAAGTAAGACGCGGCAGGACTGCTGCGATTGCTGAATTGCATGATACATTGTGTTCGTTATTTGAACCGGATGTCAGGCTGGATCAGACATTCCGTAATCTGACGATCTATCATTACAAGTCAGAAATGGATACATATGTCATGCTCAATGAAGATCCGTCAGAGACATTTACAGGAACAGTTACCGTAAAAGCCAGAGGTGAAGCCGCTGCCTATGATGCATGGGAGAATTGTCTTCGCCCGGTAAGTGCGCAGGCGTGTGAAAGCGGGACGGAAATTGAAATTGAGTTAAAACCGCTCGAAATGTTGATTGTTGTTTTCTCCCCTGAGGCATTTAACAATGTTAAACCAGCCTTAAAACCGCAGGGAATGGCTAAGGTATTAACCGATTTTACAGTATCAAGAGCTGCTGCGCTCGCGTATCCGTCTTTTTCCGGTGAAGAAAAAATAGATATGCTTTCAAGCATGGCCGCGAAGTATCCGGATTTTTCAGGATATTTCTGCTACACAACACATGCGGCCATTCCCGAAAGCAGGCAGACAATATTGGAAATTGGCGATGTATACGACAGTGCTGAGGTTTTTGTAAATGGCATAAGCGCAGGCTGCAAAGTCGCACAGCCATATCTGTACGATATTACGGATCTCATATCTGCGGGTGAGAACGAAATAAAGATCGAAGCGGCTACGACGCTGGAACGAAAAGTGCGCAGCATGGGCGTTGATATCTATTGTATGGGAGCAAAGGCACCGCTTTCGCCAACCGGAATTATCGGAAATGTCACCATATACAGCTCCATATAAGAAGACAGGGGTATTACAAAATGCAGCAGCTTTCATACTATTCATCCGTGCGGATATCAGAGTACGTAACAAGAATAACCAGCTTAACGGGTGAGCATATGTATCTTGTTGAGGGAGACAGTAAAACTGCCCTGGTTGATACGTGCTTAGGGATTGGTCACTTAAGAGACTTTGTGGAGAAATTAACGGATAAGCCAATCATTGTCATCCTGACACACGGACATGTGGATCATGCGATGGGTGCACCTGAATTTGACGAAGTTTACATGAATTCGGCAGACAGCAAAATATTTGAAGAGCAGAAAGGCCTGGATGTCCGTAAAGGGTATATCGGGATGATCCTTGCCGGAGGTCTCGCGGAAATTGAGGAGAGTGATTTTGTACAGCNNAGAGCTCACAGATGGCATGAATTTTGATCTGGGCGACCTGCATCTCGATTTATTCGGGGTTCCCGGTCATACTCCGGGCAGTATGGCGATATTGATTCGGGAGGAACGCACACTGCTATTGGGCGATGCCTGCAATACCTTTACTTTTCTCTTCGACGAGAATGCCTCGTCTGTAGAAGAATATAGTGATGTTCTGAAAAATCTGGATCATTTGACTCAGGGCAAATATGACAGAGTATATCTGTCACACGGAAGCGGAGATGCATCTAATAAGATGATCGCTTCTGCGGTCGATGTCTGCCGTGAAATTATGTCGGGAGAAGCAGATGATATTCCTTTTCATTTTATGGGGCAAGAGGCCTTTATTGCTAAAGCCATCGGTGAAGATATGAATCGAACGGACGGCGGATTGGCAAATATCATATATGACAAAAACAAAGTATTTGCAGGGAAGATTGAATAAATTCGCAGACGAAAGCTATAAACAGACACAAGGTTGCGATGCAATTATCGGTTAGTGAGGACACAATGGCAAAATATTATGGATCACAAACGCAGGAAATCAGTCCGAAAGAAAAAGAACGTATGGGAATAGTACGAAGTCTGGCCGGCGAGTGTATGGTGCTCCTGGAAAATGACGGAAAACTGCCGCTTACCGGAGACAACCGGGAAATTGCCCTCTTTGGGAATGGCGCCAGAAGGACTGTAAAAGGCGGCACAGGTTCCGGGGATGTCAACTCAAGAACGGTCATTAATATTGAACAGGGGCTTGAAGAGGCAGGATTTTGTATTACTACAAAGCCGTGGCTGGATGCATATGATGTGATGGTCACAGATGAAAAAGCAAAATATTCTAAAAAACTGGATGAACTGTCTGATGAGACCGGCGTTGCTGCAGCGATACTTATGATGTTTGATTATCCATTCAATGCACCGCAGATACAACCGGTCACTGAAGAGGATATAGTAAAGTCAGGAACGGATACTGCCATCTATGTTATTTCGAGAAATTCGGGAGAGGGCAGGGATCGTGAAAATCTGGAGGGAGATTACCTTCTCTCCAAAGAAGAAATTGATACAATTTCTTATCTTGGGAAAGAATACGATAAGCTCATTGTCCTCCTGAATATTGGCGGCATAATTGATACAAAAGAGTTAAAAAGGATACCGGGCGTAAATGCGGTCCTGTATATCGGTCAGGCGGGAAATATCACCGGATTGGCTGCTGCGGATGTACTGTGTGCAAAAACAATGCCATCCGGCAAACTCACGGATACGTGGGCCGACGATTATTCAGACTATCCTTCATCAGAAGGCTTCAGCGGCAACGATAACAATGTTGACGATGAATATTATACCGAGGGTATCTATGTCGGATATCGTTACTTTGACACGTTTAACGTAACGCCGGGTTATTGTTTTGGGTATGGCATTTCCTATACGGAATTCTCAATAAAGACAATAGATGTATCCGCTGATGAAGCAAATATACATGTTACTGTGGAAGTGAGAAATATTGGAGAGAAATACTCCGGAAAAGAAGTCGTGCAGATTTATTATTCTGCACCTGCCGGTAATGTAGAAAAGCCATATCAGGAATTAGCCGGCTTCGGAAAAACGAGACTTCTTGCTCCCGGTGAATGTCAGACGCTTACCATCAGCTTCAAAATATCCGGTATGGCTAGTTTCAGTGAGAAAACAGCTTCATGGGTGTTGGAGGCGGGTGAATACTACATAAGAGTTGGAAATAATTCGCGAAACACCAGAATTGAAGCTGCGATTATTTTAAAGAAGGATGCTGTAACAGCTGTTCTTTCAAACCTGTTTAAAGATGATTACAATCTGATCGAAATCAGCGCTGAAGGAAAGAACCCGTATTCTTATCCAGATGAGGGACAGGAAAAAGCAGCTGCGAAAAAAATCGAAATAGATGCTTCAAAAATAATAGCAGAAAAAATTCTGTATCAGAAAGAAAAACAACTGCTTCAAACGCAAAACGCAGAGCCAAAACTTACCA
>DIEQ01000106.1 GCA_002418705.1 Mageeibacillus sp. UBA5770
CCTCATCGGCAGGCGTGATCGGGAAAGAATCGGCCTGCTCTGTTACCGGTTCCGGAAAAACAGGAGAAAGGCCATATTGGCGGAGGATGGAGAGGATTGCTACATCTCTTCTTCCCGGATCGCCGAGCACTTCAATGATTCTCCCCTCATAGGCACCGCCGGGAGCCTGCGGATTCTTAATCTCGCAAACGACCTTCATCCCGAACGGCGCCCCGTTCAGGTCGCGTGAATTTATTGCAATTCTGCCATATTGTGTGCTGTCATATCCGACATCGGGTTCAACATATCCGTCAAATCCCGATTCCCTTAAAATTCCCACGCATTGATTTTTCATCGCCAGAGGCCCTCGGGGGATGTTCTCCGATACCGGCGCAGTATCAGCGCCTCTTCGTTCCTGCATGGTTCGCTTCGGAAGCCTATCTGCAGAAGATGCCCGGCCGCTGGCCGGTGAATTGGAAAAGCCATGATATTTCCTGCTTTTTCCGTGAGCTGACGTCTTTGCGCTCTTTTTTTTCATGACATGCCTCCTGATCCTGGTTTACGCATTTCAAGCAACAGGCATCTGCATCTATTATACCAATGATACACGGATTGAACGGCAAAAAAATATCGGCCTGAGCAATCAGGCCGATATTTGAATCACTGTTCGAAAACCAGTATCAATATCCTCTTGCAAGCATCAGGTAAAGAATTACCGTAAGGATGGCAAAAAGGATTGCCAGACCGGATGTAATCTTCTTAAGCGTGCTGTCGATGCTTCTTCCCTTTTCTTTACCGAAGAAAGTATCTGCTCCGCCGCCGATAACGCCCATGCCCTTATCATTGCCTTCCTGGAGAATAACAAGCAGAACGAGTGCGACACAAATCAGGATATCCACAGATGCAATGACAATCGCTATTATATTCATAAAAATGCCTCCATGTGCAAATACGCATATTTCTATTAAATCCGTTCAATTCTAACACACAGGTATTATCCTTGCAAGTATCTTGAATCAATTGCTGCAGGATAATTTCCCATTATTCCCTATACTTAATCGTCTTGTAAATTTCGCTAGACGTAAACGGTATGAGTGCCAAAAGCAGGATTGGGACCCAGGTAATCAGAGGAAGTGCAATGTTGTCGAACACGCCGTTAATCCCCGGAACATAGACGACGGCAATCAACAGCAATGCGGAGAAGGCTACGGCTATATTCATGGACCGGTTCGTGAAAATCCCAAGCCTAAAAACATTGACATGTTCCGATCTGGCACTGTATGCCCGGAAGAGTTCTGCCAAAATCAGTGTTGCAAAGGCCATGGTCCTGGCACCGTCAAGCGGTATGGGATCATTAACGAAGAATACCTTCAGGCCAAGCAGGAAAGACGCAAACACAGCTGCAAAAATCGCTATACTCTGAACAAGGATGCTCAGCTTCATGGACCGGTTAATGATAGACTCTGTTTTCTTTCTCGGCGGAAGCTTCATGATATCCGGTTCCCCTTTTTCACGACCGAGGGCCAGTGCGGGAAAACTATCGGTAACAAGGTTCAGCCAGAGCAGCTGAATTGCCGTAAGCGGCACACCTATACCCGGAATGAGAGATGACGGAATCAGTGAAATAATGAAGATAATTAAAATCTCACCAACGTTGCATGAAAGGAGGAATCCTACAAATTTGCGGATGTTGCTGTAAATAATACGCCCCTCTTCAATGGCATGTACGATCGTGGCAAAATTGTCATCTGTAAGAATCATATCTGCCGAATTTTTTGCAACGTCGGTGCCGGTAATACCCATGGCAACACCGATATCGGCCGTCTTTAAGGCCATTGCATCATTTACGCCGTCGCCGGTCATCGATGTAATATGTCCGTTCTTCTGCAGTGCAGACACGATCCGGACCTTGTGATCAGGTGATACACGTGCGTACACGGCTGTTTTCTCACATACATGAACCAGTTCTTCATCTGAGATCTTTTCAAGTTCCGCACCGGAAAGACTCTCGAAGCCTTCCGTCATGAGGCCTAAGTCCTGCGCAATGGCGACTGCAGTGTCCTTGTAGTCACCTGTAATCATTACAGCACGGATTCCCGCGTCTTTGCAGACTGCGATGGCATCCTTAGCTTCAGAACGGGCGGGATCAATCATTCCTGCCAGGCCTAAAAAGACAAGCTCGTCTTCATGTTCAAAATCAGCATCTTCCGTCATAACGCTGCCGGAAATCCTGTGAGCCCGGTATGCAAAAGCCAGAACACGAAGAGCACGGGTGGCGAGTGAGTGGTTGGCAGCAATAATTTCCTGTTTTTTTGCTTCTGTAAGGGGAATAACACCCCCTGCAGTATATATGGAGATACAGCGGTCCAGAATAATATCCGGGGCACCCTTTGTGAAGGATACGACTCTGTCAGACTCAACATTGGAGTGATAGGTCGTCATCATCTTACGGTCTGAATCAAACGGAAGCTCAGCAACACGCGGATAATTGGCGTTGGCTGTATCCCTGGTTATTCCGGCTTTTTCGGCAAGGGCTACAAGGGACGCCTCTGTTGGATCCCCGATGCAGCCATATCTTCCATCTTCCTTTTTCATGGTAACGGCATCACTGCAAAGGACACTGGACAGCACAAGCCTTTCAAGTACGCCTTCAATTCGGGCAGGATCGCCCGCGGCATCTGAGATAGTTCCCTCAGGTGAATATCCTATACCCGAAACACTGTACACATTTTCACCGTCAAACAAAGTAGTGACTGTCATTTCATTCTGCGTAAGCGTACCGGTCTTATCGGAGCAGATAACATCAACACATCCGAGAGTCTCGACGGCCAGCAGCTTTCTCACGATTGCGTTTCTGGCGGCCATCCGTGTCATTCCGATCGATAAAACGATAGTAACAACTGCGGCAAGGCCTTCCGGGATAGCAGCAACGGCAAGACTTATGGCAGTCATCAGGGCAACATTCCATACCTCACCCTGAACGAATACATCGACGGCAAAGACAATAACGCAAACAGCGATACAAATAATGCCAAGCACTTTTCCAAGGCTGTTCAGGTTCTTCTGGAGAGGAGTGACTGATTCGTCAATATTCTGAAGCTTCTTCGCAATATTGCCAAGCTCTGACTTCTCACCGGTTCCTACCACGACGCCGCGGGCACGGCCGTATGTAATTGCCGTACCCATGAAAAGCATGTTTTCACGGTCTCCGAGTCCGCTGTCTGCGGGAAGAACAATATCAGCATTCTTTTCTACGGGGACAGATTCACCGGTAAGCGATGCTTCCTCCACTTTTAATGAACTCTGCACAACAATCCTGATATCAGCAGCTACAAGATCACCTGCATCAAGTACGACAATGTCTCCGGGAACAATCTGTTCGGACGGAAGCATAGACTGCGCGCCGTCACGGATTACCTTCGTCTGTGGAGAACTCATCCTTTTCAGGGCTGCGATGGCCTGGTCCGCCTTCCCCTCCTGATATACACCCAGGAAAGCGTTGATAATAACGATGGCCAAAATAACAAAGACATCGACCCAGCCGCCAAAACCGCCTTCTTTAACTGCCATTACAGCAGAAAGAGCAGCAGCCGCAATCAGAATCAAAACCATTGCATCCTTAAACTGTTCCAGAAATCTTTTCCACAAAGGAGTCTGCTTCTTCTCACCGAGTGTATTAAGACCATATTCAAGAAGTCTCTTCTGTGCCTCTGCAGTTGTAAGTCCTTTTTCGCTGTCCGAAAGAAGTTCAGCGAGAACTTCTTCTTTTGACCGGGCATACGGTTTGTCAATCATGTGTCGTTCCTCCTACACTTATACGGGATCCTCAGTCAATGAGTCCCGGGAAGAGTATTATAAACCAAATCACGGTAAAAATGCACTCCTCGGGAAAGCGAATCGATATGTATATATTCATCAGCTCCATGGACGCTTGCCATTTGCCTGGCAGAAAGGTCAAATGGAGAGAACCGGAATACCTGACCGCAGACCTTTGTATAATGCCTCGAGTCTGAACAGCCAAGCATCACATAAGGCGCTGCCTTGATCCCGGGAAATGATGCGGCCACCTGTTTTTCAAGCATCTTATACATTGGAGAGGCTGTATCAGATACAGGCGAAGGTTCCTGGCTGCTGATGCATTCCACTTCAATTCCCAATGGCGCGGCGCGCTTTTCGAGAGCCTCCTGAACGCCCGATACGGTTTCGTTGACGCCGATCCTGATATTGGCGATCATTTCTGCCTTTGCGGGAAGCACGTTCGGCTTGTCAGAACCGCTCATCATAGTAAAAGCACAGGTTGATGTAACCATTGCACGCGCTTCACCTCCTCTTTTTTGGAGTACAGCAGTCAGCAGAGGAGAGAAAAAACCTGCATGTGAAAAGATAAAACGGAGGGGACCGCCTGCTTCCGGCCCTAGTTTTGTAAACATTTCAATTACAGGACGGGTCAGAACGGCCTTGAAAGGATACTTCTTCTCAATCCCGGCGGCAAACAGGGAGAGTCGTCCTATAGGTGACCTGGTCGGGGGAATGCTCGCATGGCCGCCGGCAGATCTGGCGGTAAAACGAAAATTTGCGACACCTTTTTCGGTGACGCCGATCATTGCACAGGGTTTTTTTAGTCCGGGAAGAACATTACTTACTATCGCGCCGCCTTCATCGAGTACAAGTGCAGGTCTTATATTATTCTTCTGCAGATAGTCAACAATTTCGACCGCACCGCGGCCATACACTTCTTCATTATGCCCAAATGAAAGGTATACATCCGTCTGCGGCACAAAAGCGTCTTCAAGAAGGCTCTCTACAGCTTCGAGAATCGCACAGACATTACCCTTACAGTCCAGCGTTCCCCGGCCCCAAACACGGCCGCCGGCAAGTCCCCTCTCCCCTTTTTCGATAGCACCGGAAAACGGCTTATGTGTCCAGTCTGACTCATTAGCTCCGACTGTATCCATATGCCCCATCAAAACGATTGAATCACCGGAATTCTGAGATTGTCCTTTCCAGTAATACAGAAGGCTCGCACCTGCAATAATCCTTTTCTCGAGCTTTTTGTGCACGAGAGGATAGAGTTTTTCAAGAAGCACATGGAAAAGAAGAATATCGGCAATGTGGGAATCATCTTCCCGTGATACAGTCCTGCATTGGATCATCTCAGAAAGATGACGGGCATAAATCTCTTTCTTTTTCATCCCTGGTTTCCTTTCCGGTCAAGCCAGCTGGTTTTTTTAAATATCAGGCGCGCAGCAAGAATCGTAACGACTGCAGCGACCGGCACAAATAGGTCGCTGGCAGTATTGGCAATGCGAAATGGTGCCAGGAGATAGAATCCGGCAACAAAAAGAGCCGGTGCAACAGCAAGTACGGCCTGCTTGGAGATGTACATATAGCCAAGTGCCCCGAAAAGTGCAGGAAGCACCGTGCTAAAACCGGGACGCAGTAATTCTGAAGTAATGATCGGTGTCAGCGGAATAAGGGCCACGATTCCTGCTCCCAGAATAATATTAGATACAAGTGACGATGTTGCCACGGAAATTGTTGAAAGGATATCGCCTTCCGGAGTGCCTGACTGTGCCTTCCCGATCTCAAGGGCGTTCATCGTGCAGGGAACCCGAAGATTGATCAGGTTACCCGTAATAAAGCCCAGATAGGTAGCACCCGGACCGAGAATCGGACTGTAAGTCACAGCCTCGATAATCCCTGAAGGCAGGTAGATTATACCGACAGAAAGGAGCCCTTTGAGTATAGCCGTCCCTGAAGGCAAAACACCGAAGTAAGTACAGATTGCAGCAGGGACACACAGGATTATAACCAGGCCTATTCCAGTCCAGATTCTGCCGATTCGGTGAATTGAATTTGTGTACATAGTGTTGTCCAACTTGAATCCCCCCCCTTATGCAATCAGCACGGCAGCAGCCATGCCAGAAATCATTGAAATTGGAAGGGAAAAACCTTCCAGCCATTTGAAGCTCTCCCGCCTGCTGAGACGATTGCACAAAAACATTGCCGAAAGGGAGACAAGCATAACTATGAGCGGTACATATCCATAAAAACCATTTTTGTTCACGTATGCAGCAGGATCAGCTGAGGATTCGCGCAGGTCCAGGAGCGTGTCGCACATGAACTTCACAACCATGCCGATAAACATAGAACTTACAAATATTCTTCCCCACCGATTGTCCTTCTGAGATACTCCTGACAGCTTGCCCATATACTTTTTCAAAAAAAAGAGATTGAAAACCGGGCCGGCCATAATACAGATCGTCATTACGACTGCAATAGAGGCAAAAGCTGTCGGATTTAAGTCACCGATGGCAAAATTTTCAAATCCGGCCGCCCTCCCGGCCGATTCCGCAGCAAGAAGTTCATAATGAACCGCACCGATAACAGAAAGCCGAATCCAGGAAAGAGGCGTGCCGAGCTTTCCAACCATCGTAACCAGACCAACAAGAATAGCTGCTGACGGAACAAGAGAAAAAAGAGCACTTGAACGAATCACCTTGTTCATGGTTTTTCTGTCCATTTTGCGTGCCAGTCCCGCACGATAGGCATGAATCAGAAAACGAAGTGAAATAATACAGATGAAAAGGAATATGCCAATCCCAAGCACATACATAAATATAGAGTTAGCGGAACCGGAAAAATCTGCAAGTAATAAGTATCGCAAGCCGTCACCCCCCTGATAATAAACATTCAAATAATTATAACGCAAAAGGGGATAAAGTAATGATGACTTTGCCGGAAATAGAAAAAACCGCGATGCTTGACGCATTCGCGGTATAATCTGGTGCCCAGAGTCGGAATCGAACCAACGACACGAGGATTTTCAGTCCTCTG
>DIEQ01000025.1 GCA_002418705.1 Mageeibacillus sp. UBA5770
AGACTCCCGCCGTAACCTTCTCGACGAATATCCGCCAACTCCACGTCCTCGCCTTCTTCACGAAGTGTATCCAATACCGTCTGCTGTGCTAAGCCGCCTAAAAGCAGACGTGTTGAATCTGCCTTTGGGTCGCATCCCACAACCATGACCTTCTTGCCCATTTCGACAAGAGCCGCAACAGTATTCTGCGTTGTCGTTGATTTTCCGATNNCGATTCCGCCTTTGCCGTAAATGGCCACCTTTCTCATAGTTCTTTCTCCTAACAATTTTTTCGTTAACATTAAAAACATTGATGTTTTTCTTCGCCCCCATTCGTGACAAACGAAGCAAACATTCAAACCTGCAATAGACAATTATTAAAACAACCGGCGTGCCACAGCAGAGAAGGTGCGAGAATTATTTCCTGAATGTGCTTTCCAATATTATACGAAAGCCGCTTCTCATACAAAAAATCAATGGTTTTGCCTGCGATATTCTGAGGAAAATTTCAAATGATTTCATGTGATTGAGAAATATGATTGTTCGCGAACAACAGATGATTCGAGAAAAAAATGTAACGATTTGCTGTTGTGATCGATTCGCATCGCTACAAAGAGATATAAATTTCTATTTTGTAAGGGCTTACAGAAACACTAACAGATTTGTCTCTTTATTTCTGAAAATGGAAATATTTGTCACTAAAAACAGCATACACTGTTGCTGAACTATAGGGAAAGAGAGTGTTCAGGCGATTGGTTGCTCTGGCAACAATAAAATCAGGACGCAACGTCTTTATGCCGTATTATGAACCATGACGTTTGGATTTGAAATATTTCTTGTAATCAATGTTCAGTTTTTTGATTTTATATCTCAGCATCCGTTGAGTTATCCCCAGTTCGTCTGCAGCTTTACTGATTTTTCCGTTGTTTCGTTTCAACCCATCAATGATTACATCGCGTTCCAGTAAATTCAACTGGCCCTTTAACTGTCCGGGCATCGAAATATCCGTATGTGTCGGAGTTTGCAATGTAGCCGGCAGATGATAGCCGTGAATGACACCATCGTCGCTTAGCAGAATCGCATGTTCAATGCAGTTTTCCAATTCCCGAACATTGCCCGGCCAGTGATATGACATCATCATATTGATGGCTGCCGTACTGATTCGATGTACTTCTTTGCCCATGTGTTTTGAAATATCTTCGACAAAACGATCCGACAATAACAGAATATCATCTTTTCGCTCACGCAGCGGCGGCAGATGAATTGGAAATACATTAATACGATAATAAAAATCAGAGCGAAACGTATAATCGCTGACCAAATCTTCAAGATTCCGGTTTGTCGCAGCAATAATCCGAACATCAGTTTTTATCGTCTTGTTGCTGCCAACTCGTTGAAATTCTTTTTCCTGCAGAATCCGCAGAAGTTTGACCTGAATGGTTGGTGAAAAATCGCCGATTTCGTCAAGAAACAGCGTTCCGTTGTGAGCCTCTTCGAGTCGGCCAGCGCGGGCCTGAATTGCCCCTGTAAAGGCACCTTTCTCATGTCCAAATAACTCGCTTTCCAAAAGGCTCTCATTCAACGCTGCACAATTGACTTTGACAAATGTATTTTTGCTTCGTAAGCTCGAATAATGGATAGCAGACGCTACCAACTCCTTACCGGTTCCTGTCTCGCCGCGAATCAAGACGGTGCTGTCAGTGCCGGCGACCTGCTGGATTTTCCGATAAACCGAACGCATCGAGTTGGAATTGCCGATAATATTTTCCGGCCGAAACTGCTCACGCAAAGCATCTCGCAAACACAGGTTTTCTTCCGTCAGGCGTTGCTTTTCCTGAAGTGCCTTTTGTCGATTCTTAACATCATTGGATATCATTGCCGCCACGGTACTTAGCAGGCGTTGTGTTTCTTTGAGGTTTTCCATATTAACATAAGGGGTATCGGTCGCAAGCGTTCCGACGATTTCGCTGCCCATAGAGATTGGCACACAGATAAAGCTGAATTCATGTGTGATTTCCTTTTGGCGGGGATGGATTCGGCTGCGAAACTCCGGCTCGTCCGCAATACGCTGGATAATAACCGGTTGGCCGGTCTCCAGAACTTTTCCGGTAATTCCCTCGCCGCGACGATACCGAATCTGTTCTGTCTCAGACTGAGTACCATTATTCTCCGTAGCCTCCACAACGAGTTCGCTGCCGTCTCTGCTCGACAGCATAACCACGGTCCGGCACATACCTGTATTTTCGCTCAGGACATCCAGTACTTCATGTAGCATTTGCTGTTGTCCAAAGCTTTTACTGATGACCTGGGTAATCGAATATAGGGCATTTAATTGGTTCAAATGCCGATTTTGATTTGATATTACATTATTCATTTATACATTTCCGTAGATGCTATTTTTCAACTCTACAAATATGTAGAGACCGACACCTGTAACCTGTAACCCTTACATTCACACCATATTAAATATAACGCATTTCAAAACAAGCATTTAGAGTGATTTCGTGTATCCAGTTCCAGATAAACAACTTACGATGAAGAACAATATGCTATAACTGTGCCAGTACTATGTGGAAACAGTATAGCCAATTACCAACCGGCAATTGTTCCACAGCTTGACGCAGCACAGGATCGACATTGGTGTATACTTTGTTTGTGAGGTTTGGGGAGGAGTGTTCCAAGAGTCTTTGAGTGACAGCAGTTCAGACCCCATTTTGAGCCAATAAGGAGCAGAAAGTTTTTCGAAGGTCATGGAATTTCAAATCAGCAAGTCCCGCAACCTCGCAAATCTTACACCATTTCCGATGGTTGAATTTAGTGCGAAACAATTTCTCCTGACCGACATCCAGACTGCAAACGTATTTTGAAAGCTTAGCCATAATTTCTGCTGATACAGGGCGCGAACACACCCGAATGCGCCTGACCGAGAACTACAACCCACTCTGTTGTTGTTCTCAACATATTTCATGCGTATGCTGACCGATAAATCACTAACCTGCGGCTTAGTTGTCAGTATTGAATCGGTCGTGACTATTTGCCCGCCATTAGTTTTTCCAGTGTCGGAGTTATCGAATCGCCCCAAATCCGATAACCCTTTTCATTCGGATGCAGCAGATCGGGCATTATTTCGGTTGTCAGTACTCCCTTGTCGTCAAGAAAGGCTTTATTAATATCTAGGTAGATGATGTTTTTACCATCCGCCAGCTTTGAGGCCAACTGGCTGGCTTTGTCATTTTTAGCCCATTGAGGATTGTATGTAGCCCCTGTTTTTGCATCGCGATGTTCCTGGGTGCCGCGAGGGAAGATCGCCAGAATGAGCACCTTTGTCTTTGGTAATTCTGTGCGGAGTTTGCAGACGATCGCTGCAATACCCTCGGCGATCTCTTCGGCAGTGTTATCGTTATCGCTGGAATTATTTGTGCCGATCATAATCATGGCAACTTTAGGGTGAATACCGTCGATATTGCCATTATCCAGCCGCCAAAGGACGTGCTGGGTGCGGTCGCCGCCAAAGCCGGCATTTACCGTATTCCACTTACCGAAATACTTTTCCCACAGGGCCGGCTGGCCGTCCCATCCGTGTGTGATGGAATCCCCCAGCAGAAGCAGATCGACGTTGCCCTTCTTGACCTGTTCATTGACAGAAGCCTGACGCTTTGTCCACCAGTCATAACCACGCGGAGCCGGTTGAATCGCCGAATTTTTCGATACGGTCAATTGCGCATTTACCTGTTTACAGGTCCATTTCGGACCGCTGCACCCCGACAGTACAAATCCCACTGCACAAACTACAACTGCTAACCACAGAGTCCACCGTTTATTCATTTTTGCAATCCTTTCTGATTTGTAACAACAGTGCTTGATAATTTTAGAGAAATATTATAAGCGTTCCGGCATTTTCTTTAATTTAATGGTTGGCAAGCATGATGCAAATATTCAATAATACCCCCTCCAAGCGACAGGTCGCACAGACCGTCAGCATACGTTTTACACTTTTCCCGGATGAGGTATCAATAATACCACCTGCCCGCCTTATTTTAGTTGCTCTGGATACGGACATCACTGCGTGGTACAAAGTTCCGATGCCACTTCAGTGTCCACAGCTCTTCAAGAGAAATACCCACCGCGCTGCCATCCATGAAGACCACATTGGTCTGCTCACCGTGCCGGTTGGTCAGATACCGATCCATCTGATTGGTGGAGGTGTGCGACGGCGGGCCGCCGCCGCCTTTATTCAGATCCAGTCCGCTGCTGGGACCATAAGTACTGCTGTATGGCCAAGCATCCACCCAGATACCATCTGCAAATGACGGCGTCACATGCAGCGACCGGATATCGGTTATTTTATTGTATGCCAATCCATCCGACAGACCCGGAAAGACATTGGTTTCGCTGTAGAGCCAGCCGTTGTAGCAGTAGCTTCCGTGCTCCGGCTTAGTCAGCACACCGGAGGTAAAACACCACGTTTCCGTCGCTGTCCCCGCACTATATGTTTCCGGTTCCAGATACTTCGTCCGCGGGCATTTTCGCGTCTTATCCAGCTCGCCGATATAGGGCGAAAGAAGACTGAGATAGACCGTACTGCCGCTGTAGGAATACAGGGTCTGATTGTTTTCTTCTGCATATGCCAGAACCGCAATCTGAAGCTGTTTGCAATTTGTGCGACAGGTCATAAACTGAGCCTGCATCTTGACCTTGCGCAAAGCCGGCATCGTAATACTCAGTAACAGGGCTATGATCGCTATAACCACCAGCAGCTCAATCAATGTAAACGCCTTGCGTTTTGACATCGTTTTGTCCTTTACAATTTCAAGTTTCCTTATTTATTGCACTGCCATACCTATGGCTTTACTTGAGAGAATCGCAACACTCGTGTTTCATGGGACTGAACTTCCAGCGACAGACTCTGATCGTAGACCCCAATATCCGCTTTCGTCCACAGATCACGCACCCGGTATGTCCCTTGCACCAGAATATCACGAAAGGTCACATCAAACATTGCCGTATTATCACCCAGATTCAGCAAACCGATAACCACATCACCGTTCTTTATCGGTTTTTTCCATACCTCGTACCCAGCCATCTTTTTAACCCGCCAGGCAGGAACTCCTAATTCATCCTGATTCACAGCAATCAGTTCAGAATTTAACAGTATTTCTTTGGTGAACGTATCCATTGTCCGTATATCATTGCACGCCAACAATGGGGCCGCCAGCAAACACCACAGGCTAAACTGCGATCGGT
>DIEQ01000054.1 GCA_002418705.1 Mageeibacillus sp. UBA5770
AATTCCGGCTGACGGTCGGCACGAAGATCCTCGTCACGGAAGCATTTGGCAATCTGCATGTATCGGTCATATCCGGCGAGCATCAGAAGCTGCTTATAGAGCTGCGGGGACTGGGGAAGTGCAAAAAACGAACCCGGCTTGATGCGGCTCGGCACCAGATAGTCACGTGCGCCTTCAGGTGTACTTTTACCGAGCATAGGTGTCTCGATGTCAAGGAAACCTTCAGCATCAAAATAATCGCGCGCACACTTTGCGACCTTATGGCGCAAAATCAGGTTGCGCTGCATGTCCGGACGGCGAAGATCAAGATATCGGTACTTCAGCCTGAGTGCTTCGTTGGCTGAAGCATTCTCTTCAATATAGAAAGGAGGCGTAAGTGCTTCCGATAAGATGCGCAGATTCTCAACTGCAATCTCCAGTTCTCCTGTCTTCATATTAGGATTCGGGGCACTTCTCATCTGAACGGTTCCTTCACAGGCCAGAACAAACTCGCTTCTCACTTTGGATGCTTTTGAAATAACATCATCCGGGCTCTCCGGATTCACTACCAGCTGAATTTCGCCGGAACGGTCACGCAATGTGAGGAATGTCAGTCCGCCGAGGTCGCGGTATTTGTGGCACCAGCCCATTAAAGTAACCTTTTGCCCTACATTTTCGAGTGTGACTTCTGCACACCTCATCGAACGCTTTAAACCATGCATTGATTCAGCCATATTCATATCCCCTTTGCGTATTGTTATTCAGAATTATCCGTTAATTATATCTGCCATTGCCTGAATATCCGTCAGGTCGATTTCTGTCTGTTCTCCGTCGCTCATGTGCTTTATTCTTGCCTTTTGGCTCGCGATCTCATCTCCGCCGAGGACAAGAAGGTAAGGTGCGCCTGTTTTACCGGCGTATTTCAGCTGGGCCTTAAAGCTTCTGTCCATCAAGTCGGTCTCACAGCCCACGCCCAGCTTGCGAAGTGAAAAGGCAAGCCTGTGTGCATAGTCTGCGCTGTCAGAGTCCATGTTTGCAATATATAACTGAACATCCGGTTTTTTGGGAATGACGATACCCTGTGCCGCAACTTCCATCAGGAATCTCTCTACTCCCATTGCAAAGCCAATACCGGGAACACACTGGCCTCCCATGGTCTCGATCAATCCGTCGTATCGTCCGCCGCCGCAAATTGTGCCCTGTGTCCCGACATGCTCGGAAACGAACTCAAAAACCGTGCGGGTGTAATAATCCAGCCCGCGAACAATGCCCGGATCAACAGTATAAAAAATACCGAGGGAATCAAGGTTGGTTTTAAGTCCTTCAAAGTGCTCAAGGCAGTCAGGACAAAGATGGTCAAGGAGCTTGGGTGCCTGGGCCGCAAGATTGTGGCAGTGCTCTTCCTTGCAGTCGAGCATGCGCAGGGGATTCTTTTCAAATCGGCTCTGGCAGTCCCGGCACATCGATGTCAGGTCAGGCCGGTAATAATCCGTCAATATCTTATTGTACGCTGTCCGGCAGACAGGGCACCCGATGCTGTTGATACACAATCTGGTCTGTGATAATCCCATTCTTTCGAAAAAGAGAGTCAGGACGCTGATGATCTCCGCATCAATTGCAGGACCCCTGGAACCAAAGGCTTCAAGTCCGAACTGATGAAATTCACGGAACCGGCCTTTCTGGACATTCTCATACCGAAAAGCTGTTATATTATAGAAAAGCCGGACCGGCGACGGCAAAGAAGTCATGCCGTGTTCAATAAAGCTTCTTACCACACCGGCCGTCCCCTCGGGACGCAGCGTGATACTTCTTTTGCCTTTATCCTCGAAGGTATACATTTCCTTCTGTACTACGTCCGTGGTATCTCCGACGCTGCGCAAAAAGAGTTCGGTGTGTTCAAACGTCGGTATCCGGATCTCCCCGTACCCATATTGCCTGCATACCTCGGCAAAAACCTGTTCAGCTTTCTGCCAGCGGTAAATATCGTCAGGAAGTATGTCTTTTGTACCCTTTGGGACACTATATTTCATGCTGGATCTCCCCATAAATTGTATTTGAATCGGACACTGAAATATGCAATTAATTCCGACATCAAAATATTATACCTCACATCTGCTCAAGACGGTAGATGAACATCGAAAGTACTGCAATTCCGGCCGTTTCTGTTCGTAAAATCCTTCGCCCAAGCGTAACTGTTTTCACATCGGCAGCGGCGGCAAGGTCGATTTCCTTAGGATCAAATCCGCCCTCAGGCCCGATAAAAAAACATAACCGGGGAACGGCCTTATCCGAATGCTGTACACTGTATGCAAACTCCTCCAAAAGCAGAGACAGCGGTCGGCTTTTTTCTCCCTCCCACGGGAGAAAAACAAGATCGGATTCAGTTACCGCCTGATCAAGGGCTTCGGAAAATGATACGGGTGAATCAATCGCCGGCACTTTTCCGCGGCCGCACTGCCTTGCAGCCTCTTCGGCAATTTTCTGCCATCGCGCCGTCTTTTTGACGGCATCTTTCGCATCAATCTTAACGATCGAACGTACGCATGATACAGGAACAATCCTTGATACGCCAAGTTCAACACCTTTCTGGATAATCAGGTCCATCTTGTCCCCTTTGACAAGCGCCTGATAAAGAACGGCCTCATAGGGAGGCTCCGTCGAATTAGGAGCCCTGTCAATCAGCTCAACAGTCACCGAGTCCCTTGAAAGTTTTATTATCTTCCCCGTCAGATCCACCCTCGCACCGTCACAAAGACTGATACATTCACCAATCTGCATACGGAGCACATCAGCAAGATATTTGGCCTCTTCACCGGAAAATACATATGTTTTCTGATCTTCAGGTACGATCTGTTCAGTAAAAAATCTGGTCATGTTTATCCTCTTCATTGGTTTATATGCAAATATTGGTTTTTCACACGCAAAAAATCAAATAATCTTCACGTTTCAGCATCATTTTCGTTGCCTATTGTTATTATACAGGATAAAATTACCTATGTAGGATAAACGAACTCCGCTTATGCGGCAAGTACTTAGGAGGAACCCATGAAATACGAGATCAAAGGCACACCTTTACCTGTAGTTCTCTGCAATCTGGAACCAAATGAGACAATGATTACAGAAAAAGGCTCCATGAGTTGGATGACCGCCAACATGAAGATGGAGACAACCAGCAGCGGCGGAATCGGCAAGGCACTCGGCCGTATGTTTGCCGGTGAAGCTCTTTTCCAAAATAGGTATACACCGGAAGGCGGACCGGGCATGATTGCTTTTGCATCCAGCTTCCCGGGACAGATCCTTCCCATACAGATTCAGCCCGGCGCCAATATGATTGTCCAGAAGTCTGCTTTCCTGGCTTCCCAGGTCGGAGTTGAGCTTTCCGTGCATTTCCAGAAGAAGCTCGGCGCAGGCTTTTTCGGCGGTGAAGGCTTCATTATGCAGAAGCTCTCCGGCAGCGGTCTTGCTTTTATAGAGATTGACGGTTCCGTCATTGATTATACCCTGCAGGCCGGTCAGTCCATGATTATCGACACAGGCTACCTCGCAATGATGGATGAATCCGTGCAGATGTCAATTGAGGCTGTCAAAGGCGTCAAGAACATGGTCTTCGGCGGAGAAGGTGTATTTAACACCAAGGTAACAGGCCCCGGCCGTATCTGGATCCAGACCATGCCCATCAGCAATGTTGCAGGCGCTCTGATGCCCTTTATGCCGGCTAAGGGCTGATTACATTACTGACAGACAACAAGTAAACAAACGCCGCTTCTGATAATTTCAGAAGCGGCGTTTTCGTTTTAACAGTTATGCCCGATTTTACTGAATGCCGGGAATTTTGGGAAGAATTGCGAAACCGACTTTAAGATCCGCATCTGTCGGGATATAGTCTGTCATTTTTCCGGATTCATAATCCATGTATGCCTGCATATCAAAATAACCTGTTCCTGTGAGATTAAAGAGAATCGTCTTGGCCGTTCCTTCTTCTTTACACTTGAGCGCTTCATCAATGGCGGCACGTATGGCGTGGGCAGATTCAGGGGCCGGAAGTATTGTCTCATGCTTTGCAAATAATTTGGCGGCTTCAAAAACCTTGGTCTGCTCGACGGATCTTGCTTCATCGAGATACCCGTCATGGTAAAGCTTCGAAAGGATCGGTGACATGCCGTGGTAACGAAGACCGCCTGCATGGTTGGCGGAAGGAATAAAGTCAGCGCCGAGGGTGTACATCTTGGCAAGCGGCGTCACGTGGCCTGTATCACAGAAATCATAAGCATATATGCCGCGCGTCATTGACGGGCAGGATGCCGGCTCAACGGCAATGAAATACGGGTTCTTTGTCCCGTTAAGTTTGTCTCTCATGAATGCAGCCATGATTCCGCCCATGTTGGATCCGCCGCCGGCACATCCGATAACGATATCGGGATATTCTCCGACCAGTTCCATCTGCAGTTTGGCTTCCTCACCGATAATCGACTGGTGCAGAAGAACCTGATTGAGGACTGAACCGAGGACGTACCGGCATCCCGGAGTCGTTACTGCCAGCTCAATTGCTTCTGAGATTGCACAACCAAGGCTTCCGCCGGTACCGGGATGTTCAGCAAGAATCTTGCTGCCGATCTGTGTTGTGGCTGACGGTGAAGGAATCAGATTCGCGCCGAATGTCTCGATGACAGCCTTACGGTACGGCTTTTGTTCTGAACTGCATTTAACCATGAATACGGTAAGCGGCATGTCATAGTGGGCGCAGGCCATGGAAAGCGCGGTTCCCCACTGACCTGCGCCAGTCTCGGTCGTAAGGGAAGTCAGTCCCTGCTCCTTGGCATAATAGACTTGTGCGGCAGCAGAGTTCAGCTTGTGGCTTCCGGAGGTATTATTGCCTTCGAATTTATAGTAGATCTTTGCGGGTGTATCCAGTGCTTTTTCAAGTTCATAGGCACGGATGACCGGCGAAGGGCGGAAAATTTTGTAGAACGCCTGAATCTCTTCCGGAATATCGATAAATCGAGTTGTCTCATCACATTCCTGTTTGGCAAGCTCTGTGCAGAACACCGGGAGCAGATCCTCGAGTACTACCGGCTTCATTGTGCCCGGATTAATATAAGGATNNGCCCGGATTAATATAGGGATCATGCTGTTCTTTCATATCCGCTCTGAGGTTATACCACTGGGTCGGCATCTGATCCTCCGTCAAAAAAATGCGCTTCGGAATTTTTCTGGACATTTTCTGCTCCTTTCTGTGCCATGACTTATCTGTCATCTGGGCACCCCCCAAAGGGATTGTTCAAAATCCGGACAAATAAAAAACCCCTGCCCCTAACAAAAAGGGACAAGAGCAAATGCGCCTGCGGTACCACCCAAATTGGTTCATCCATAATGAATGTAACCCACTCGATCCGTGCACATCATGCACGCTTCCCTGATAACGGGTGAAGTCCCCGTCAACGCCTACATGTTCTGCTGACTGAATCATTATTGATTCCCAGAACCTCGGGTTGCCCTCTCAGACCCATTCACTTCTTAAGTCAGTACCGCGCTTCCACCCTTCGCGGCTCTCTATTATCCGACAGACAAAAAGTTACTCTTCCTGATCAATGGTGTCCTGTATATAATTATTCGTAGTATGCATGAACCGATTTAACTTGTCAAGTGTGATATACTGCTGAAAAAAAAGGATGTCCGGGCAATGAAAAAAGGCACTTTCATCACTGAATCCATCCTTGAATGGTTCGATATGAACCGCCGCGAACTTCCGTGGAGGGACGTCCGCACGCCTTATGGCACCTGGATCTCTGAGACCATGCTTCAACAGACTCGCGTAACAACTGTAATCCCTTATTACAGACGATTTCTCAATCTTTTCCCGGATATTTCAACACTGGCACTGGCTCCGCAGGATGAAGTCTATAAAGCCTGGGAAGGTCTCGGGTACTATTCCCGTGCAAGGAATCTTCAAAAAGGGGCTAAGTTCTGTCTTGAAAATTTCAGCGGATCACTTCCCGGCAGTTATGATGATCTGCTCAAGGTTCCCGGAATAGGTCCGTACACGGCAGGTGCCATCGCATCTCTTGCGTTCGGACTGCCGGAGCCCGCCGTTGACGGCAATGTGATCCGTGTATTTTCCAGATTATATGCTCTCTTCATCTTCCCGCAGGATGCCAGATCAAAAATCGAAGTTTTTGCACTTGTCAGGGAACTCCTCCCGCCGGAACGCGCCGGCGACTTTAACGAAGCGATCATGGATTTGGGCGCAACTGTCTGTCTCCCGGGAAACCCGTCCTGCCATATATGTCCGCTCTCAGGATATTGCGAAGCATATATATCAGGCAAGCAGGGGGAACTCCCGCTGCGCAGGCAAAAAAAACAGAGTCCGGTAGTATCCTACACGATTGTTATCATCAAAAAAGGGGATTCCATATTTATACGTCAGCGCGCGGATTCCGGCCTGCTCGCCAATCTTTTCGAATTTCCATCTTACCCGGGCTTTCTGTCGCCTGATGATTTGCAGGATCAGCTTTCGCGGGATTTGTGTCTTAACAGGGAAGAAATTACTTCAATTACTCCGCTTGGCGGTGCTGCGCATGTCTTTTCACATCTCAAATGGGAAATGGAAGGATTTCTGGTGGAACTGGCAGATAATAGAAAAGCCTCCCTCCCGCTGATCATTTCTGAAAAGCAGGACCGGGGAGACTTCTATACAATATCTGAAGCCAAGAAAATGGCATTCGCATCAGCGATTAAGGCATACACCTCTTATGTGATTAAATAAAGCGTCCGACAGTTACTGTTTTTTACGCTGCATCAAATCCGTTTCAGGTACGTTCATACAGATAAGCGTGCCAGTCACCTTTCTGGTTGGACGCAAGCATCGTAAGTCCGGCATCTTTGCACGCCTGAATCACACGCTCCTTTTTAGAATCGATGATCCCGCTGATCAGAAAGCGCCCCTGCGGAGCCAGATAGCCGGATATCTCCGGTGTCAGCGAGACAATAACGTCAGCAACTATGTTGGCAATAATCAGGCTGTAATCCTTTCTTTTGGCATCCTTAAGCTCTCCGGTGTAACACTTGACCCGGGTCTTGTTGAGCACGCAGTTCTCTTGGGCAACGTCAACAGCGAGACGGTCAATGTCAATGGCTTCTACAGAGGCCGCCCCGAGCTTATCAGAGATAATTGAAAGTATGCCTGAACCACAGCCAAGATCAAGTACGACATCTTCAGGAAGGATTATCCTGTCGATGATCTCAGCACACATTGCGGTCGTCTCATGCGTGCCGGTTCCAAATGCAGAGCCTGGATCCAGAAACACGACAACTTCATCCTCTTTGGGCTCATATTTCTCCCACGAAGGGCATATTACAACACGCGGTGAAATTGACAGGACTTCATAATACTGTTTCCAGCTGTTGGCCCAATCTTCATCGACAACATATTGGTGATCAGTGAGTCCTTTGCCGACCGGCAGGAATTCACCGATCTGTGTCATGCGGGATGTGATGATTTCCAGTACCTCAGGCAATGTATGCGTTCCTGTGGCTATCTTGCCGTAGATGCTGCCGACACCTGCCGGATTGTCATATTCTTCTTCTTTTGCACCGAGCCGGATTCCGTCCGGGAATTCTGCAAAATAGGAACGGATATTGACATTTTCTCCCAGAGAATCGACAAAGCTGTCGTCTGCGAAGGAGAGTGAATCAGGAGCAAAGATCACGTTTTTAATTTCACGCGGATCACAGACGGCAATCCCGTCTGCTCCGAGCTGCGCAAGCATCTCGCATACAGCATCCGAAGCATCCTGGGTCGTCTCAATAGTCACTTCAATCCAACGCATATTATTTACCAAAAATATCTTTCACTTTTTTGAAGAAGCTTTCGCGTTTCTGATAGTTACGATCCGTGAGCGTAGCATCAAACTGGCGAAGAAGTTCTTTCTGCTGTTCTGAGAGGTGTGACGGCACTTCGAGTACAAAGCGGCAGGTATGGTCGCCTCTCACGTTTGTGCGGTTCTTATATGGAATACCCTTTCCGCGAACGGTGTAGGTATCGAAAGGCTGCGTTCCTTCCTTGATATGTGTCGTAACGTTGCCGTCAATGGTAGGTATTTCAATGTCGGCACCGAGTGTTGCCTGTGCAAACGTGATGGGGACATCACAGAACGTATTGTTGTCCCTGCGTTCGAACACGGGGTGCGGCTGAACTTTGAACTGAATATACAGGTCACCGTAAGGGCCTCCGCGAAGTCCGGGTTCGCCCTCACCTT
>DIEQ01000064.1:0-6007 GCA_002418705.1 Mageeibacillus sp. UBA5770
GAAGAACAACAGCAGACATGATATGCCGCCTGATGGGTGGCATTTTTGTTGGCATCGGGAGGTGGCCGTATTGTGTTTATTCCAAGCTGGATATTTGGCGTTTTGATCGGTGCTGTTGGGCTGGGTTTTACTGGCATTGGGTTTTTCTATGCTCGGATCAAAAATGCTGAGCAGCTCGCCCACGAGCGAGGATCCATTTCGACAAAGCTGGACAATATCGACAAAAAAGTAGAGGGCATCGTAAATTCTCAGGTCACGCAGCAGTCGTTGTGTGTGGCTCGTGGTGAACGGCTGGTTCTGGTTGAAGCATCAACATTATCTGCACACAAGCGAATTGATGTGTTAGAAAAACGGAGGTACAGATCAAATGAACAACAAAATTGATTGGAAAAGAAAGCTCAGCAGCAGAAAGTTCTGGGCGTTCCTTGCAGCGGTGGCTGTGGCTGTCCTGACTGGCATTGTCAGGCCGGAAGTGGTTAACCAAGTAGTTGGTATTATCACGGCTGTCGGTGCTTGCATAGCCTATATCATGGCTGAGGCGAAAGTCGATGCTGCCAACGCTGGCATGGCTCTGCCGATACTTATTGATTATGAAGATGACGAGGACGGCGAGGAATGAAAGTCGTAATCGATCCGGGGCACGGCCAGTATAGCAACAGAGGTGTTCTCGGTTATTACGAGGGCACTTGGATGTGGCATCTTGGCCAGTATCTGCAAAGCGAGTTGCTGGCTCGTGGTTGGAAAGTAACCAACACCCGGCCACGGATCACAGACGATCCGGCTCTTGAATGGCGAGGGCAGCAAGCTGCAGGGCATGATCTTTTTATCAGTTTGCACTCCAATGCGCCGGGATCTGGGGCTGCGAACTATGCCAATATCCGTGGTGTGTCTATCTATGATTCGGTTTCTGACGAGCTGGATTATCTCGAGGTGCCGCTTGCTGCTGAAATTGCTCGGCTGATGGGTTCACCCAATCTGGGTGTCAAGCATCGTTGGAACACTCGTGAAGATCGGCACGATCAGGATTATTACGGAGTGCTGCGAAATGCCGTTACTGTCGCCGGATGCCCGGACGCTATGCTGATCGAGCATTGCTATCACACGAATGAGATAACAGCTCGTTGGCTTATGAGTCATGACAATCTCAAACGGCTTGCAGCAGCAGAGGCAGCTATAATTGATAGGCTCTGGAGGCAGAAGCATGGACTATCGACAAACGAAAGCGAGGGTTTTATGGAGAAGATTTTTCAAGGCGTACCGAAAGGGCTGGTCGCCACTGGCTTGTGGCAGCTCATTCTGCTGGTTCTGGGTTATCCGCTGGGTGCGTTTGGTCCGAATGGTGACGGAGTGGATGAATCGTTCGGTCCGACTACTGGCAACCAGACTATCCAATTCAAAAAGGATAACGGAATTGCCTATACAGCTGCGACTGCAACAGTTGTTGATGCTTCCATCTACAAGGCCGCCCTAGCTGCTCTGAAAGCAAAACAGGGTTCTGGTTCTGCTGCTGAGCTGAAAGCGGCTCAGGAGGCTGTGGCGAGGCTTGAGCAGGACATGGCTGTTCTCCGTCAGCAGCTTGCCGATGTGAGTGGCATCAAGAATATTCTCGAAAAAGACTTGCAGACGATTGCTGCTGCAAATAGGTTGCTTGATAAATATTGATTATAAGCTGGCGTGTAAGGGCTTCGGAGCAATCCGGGGCCCTTATTTTTTTTGCAACTTTTTCAAAACAGGTGTTGACAGTAGTTGTAGATAGTAGTATTATCAAGGTACAGCAAGTGGTTGCTAGTTGAACGGAGGGCAAAGAAATGACAAAGGCAATGAGAATATTTGAGGATACTCGCAGAGAATGTCAGAAGCATATAAAAAACTGGGGCTATAATCCCGAAACGGATGGCGGTTTCAATGGTTTGATCACTGATGAAGTCACCTACAAGCGCACGACAAACGAGATCGAGATCATTCTGGCAAAAAGAGAAAAAGAGCTCGACCTTATGGGCAAATATGACGCTATGACCGCTGACAAAATTGAGATCGAACGGTTGACGCTAATGATGGTTCGGAAGACATTGGCAAACCAGATCAGAAATAATGCCGAGTGGCAATAACAGGAGGGCAAGAACATGAAGAGCTGGAACGGACTGAATATTCTCGACTATATCGACTGGCTGATGGAGCAGGGCATATCGGAAGAAAACGCAAACGAGATAGCTGATGCAGAGTTCAACTGCAATCAAGATTGAACGGAGGGCAAGGACATGAAGAGGACAGAATATCTGCTGATGAAATACCGCTATGATCTGGAATCATTTGAAGAATCGCTCGGCCAAAAACGCAAATGGCTGCAGAGCAAGATGGACATGGCAAGCTATGCCAGCGACTTCAATAGCATTGCCCAGATTGCTCATGAATGTGCTGAGCTGGTCGCCAAGATTGAGTTGATCAAGACGATGGTTGCTGAGCTAGACAAGCTCAATGACAAGAATGAGGTTCAGGAGGCATGAAGATGATCAAGCGTTACGAGGACATGGCTGCTGCCAATGCTGAGGCTCACCGGGTTGGTGAGGTCTGGCATGTCAAGGTTCCGTTCGTTTCTGGCCGTAACTGGTATGTCCAGTTCCCCAAAGGTCGAGAATCGTTCAAATTGAAGAAAATTGCATTGATGTGGTCGGAAATTCTAACAAGCAAGAAATGAGAAACAAGCCGGGGCGGTTCCCCGGCAGAAAGCGAGGGTACTGATATGGGCAATTATTATGAAATTAAAAACGAGATCAGCAGCTTTTCACACCCGGAAGTATTTTATGCGTTCGGGGATGACAGTTTTAAGGAACAGTCAAAGCAGATGCCGAAAGGCGAAAAGATTGTCAGGGGTTTTATCGGTGGCATGTTTGGAACACGCCGAGGGCTGACAGCCATGGCTGATGCTATGATTGCGAACAATGAGAAGATCCGAAACGAGTGTACGCCTCAAGAAGTTTACGACTACGAATATGCCAATTACGAGTGCGGTTATACCGGTGATGATTCGGATTCGCTGGATCATGTTCAGTTTTATNNTCGTCAGAAAGCGAGGTTATTGATATGCACATACCATCTATGGGGATTGTCGAAGCACTACGCAGCCGGCTTGCGCCCGGCACAAGGGTTGAGCTGGTCCAGATGAATGATCCATACTCAAAGTTGATTCCCGGCGATCAAGGTACCGTGAAATTCATTGATGATATCGGCACGATATTCTGTTCTTGGGATCGTGGTTCATCGTTGGGGCTGGTCTATGGCGAGGACACGTTTCGAGTAGTCAAATGATGCTAATAGCTGAATGATTAAAGCCTCCCCTGTGGAGGCTTTTTTTATTGCCCGAAAATAAATTGCAAATCTTTTTGGGAAACGCTTGACGGTAGTAGTTGTTCGTAGTAGTATTTAGTTATAGCAAGTAGTAATCAGCTAGAAAACAGGAGGGCAAACAAATGGTGAGAGTAACGATCAGGGATGACTTTTTCAAAAAGGAATTGGACGGAGAATTTGATTCAGTGGCAGAGGCAATCGAGTTTTACAGCTTTGAATTAGGAACATCACCAGAAGCTATTGAAATCGTAAAAGTCGAGAAAATCTGAAAAGCCAAAAAAATATAGGAGGGCAAACAAATGGATATTTACAAAGAGATCACAGACCGTATCGTTGCTGAATTGGAACAGGGCATAATCCCATGGCAGAAGCCGTGGATTGGCAGCTCGAATGGAGCGATCAGCCATACATCAGGCAAACCGTACAGCATGCTCAACCAGATGCTGCTGGGCAGACCGGGCGAGTATATCACGTTTAAACAATGCAAGGAGCGTGGCGGTACGGTTCGTAAAGGCGAGAAATCTAAAATGGTCGTGTTCTGGAAATGGATCGAGAAGCCGGCAGAAAATGATGAAAAAAAGATTGACCGCTTCCCTTTCCTGAGATACTTCAATGTATTCCATATCGACCAATGTGACGGAATCAAACCTCGCTTTGCAAAGTCCGAAATTGTGAATGAGATTCAGCCGGATGCTGCTGCCGATGCCATTATGGATGATTATATTCAGAGGTCCGGCGTTGGCTTTAGGAATGAGCAAGGCGACCGAGCGTTTTACAGACCGTCAGAAGATTCAATCACTTTACCTCTTTTCAACCAGTTCTCTGATATGGCTGAATACTACAGCACAGCATTCCATGAGGCTGTGCACAGCACAGGCCATGCAAGCCGCCTCAACCGTCTGGATGCTACGGCTCACTTCGGTAATGAAGAATACTCCCGGGAAGAGCTCGTTGCGGAGATCGGGGCTGCAGCACTGGTTAACGTGACAGGGCTTGAGAGCAATAGCAGCTTCAAAAACAGCGTGGCATATATTCAAAATTGGCTCAGGGTTCTGAAAGATGACAAGAAGCTGATCGTATCTGCTGCAGGCCGGGCAGATAAGGCTGTTTCACTGATTATGGACAAAGAGTGATCTAATAACCTCGAAATCAAAGCTCCGGTTCGCCGGGGCTTTTTTATTGCCCCGAAATTGCAATTTGCTGTTATAATTAATCGTTGTTAGTAGTACATGATTGACAGAGATTGTAACAGACAAAGGCGGTGATGACGTGGCAGGAAATAGCAATTTGCATAATTCAAGGGCAGATAAAGCCGACGAGTTTTATACTCAATTATCGCTTATTGAAAGCGAACTGAAACACTATAAGGGGCATTTCAAGGGTAAAGTCGTATTGTGTAATTGTGACGACCCTTTTGAAAGCAACTTTTTCAAATACTTTGCGATTAATTTCAATTCGTTAGGATTGAAAAAGCTGATTGCGACCTGTTACGCAACGTCGCCGATTGTATATACCCAGTTAGATTTATTCGGGACTGAAACAGTCGTTAGCAAAGAGGAAATCAGAAAAATACCGTACAAAATCGAAATAACCGAGGTTGCAGACGAAAATCAGGATGGACGCATAGATCTTGCAGACGTAGAATATCTTTTGCAGAACCAAAAAAATGCACTCACCCTATTGCAGGGCGACGGTGATTTTCGTTCTCCGGAGTGTGTGGTTCTATTGAAGGAAGCGGACATTGTTGTTACTAACCCGCCGTTTTCGTTATTCCGTGAATATGTGGCGCAGCTTATGGAGCATAAGAAGGCGTTTCTAATTGTCGGCAATCAGAACGCTGTAACCTACCGCGAAATATTGCCGCTTATTCGTGATAATGACGTGTGGTTAGGCTATAATAACGGTCATTTTTGGTTTGCTGTCCCCGAAACATACGAGGTAAAGGCGACCGATTTCAAGATTGACGAAAATGGGCAAAAATGGCGACGAATGGGTAATATATGCTTTTTTACTAACCTTGATATTAAAAAGCGTCACGAGGATATGACTTTGTTTAGGGAATACTCACCCGACATATACCCCAAGTATGATAATTATGATGCAATAGAGGTTAGCCGGACAGCCGATATTCCTTGCGATTATTACAGCGTTATGGGCGTTCCTATAACATTTATGCAATATTATAACCCTAACCAGTTTGAAATTTTGGGCGACAGCAGGTACCACGACGGGCAAAATTATTCAGACGACATCAATGTTATAAAAGGCAAAACCCTTTATCGCCGGATACTAATAAGGCGCAGGAAACAAGAAAGTGAGACTAATGTATGAATATCAAACTACACGAAATTCCCGTCCGCGAAGTTGTCGAAAAGTACATAGACAGCGCAGAAAACGGCGTTACAGGTTATAATGGACGTTTGAATATTCGTCCCGCTTTTCAGCGTGAGTTTATTTATAAAGACAGGCAGCGTGATGAAGTCATTCGCACGGTACAAAAAAACTTTCCACTCAATGTTATGTATTGGGTCAAAAGCGACGACGGTAATTTTGAACTGCTTGATGGGCAGCAACGAACAATCAGCCTTTGCCAGTATGTGAATTGCGATTATTCCATAGACCATATGGGTTTTGATAACCTGACACAGACGGAAAGACAGCA
>DIEQ01000064.1:6061-6682 GCA_002418705.1 Mageeibacillus sp. UBA5770
CGGGCGAGCAGTTGACCGCGCAGGAATTACGCAACGCCATATATACCGGGGAATGGCTAACAGAAGCTAAGAAATATTTCAGTAAAACAGCTTGTCCCGCATACGCAATAGCAAGCGATTATTTGAATGGTTCGCCAATCCGTCAGAATTACCTTGAAACCGCTATCCGCTGGATTGCGTCGCGCGACGGTAAGGAAATCGAAGATTATATGGCAGAACACCAGCACGACACGAATTGCAATGAATTATGGCTATACTTTCAAACCGTTGTAAATTGGGTAAAGGCAACTTTCCCCGTATACCGAAGCAAGGAAATGAAAGGACTTGAATGGGGTACTTACTACAATAAATTTGGCACAGGTAAGTATGACCCAAAACAACTTGAAGCACAGATTGTTGACCTTTTAGATAATGAGGATGTGACTAAGCATTCCGGCGTATATGAATATCTACTTGACGGTGATGAACGTCATTTAAGCATAAGAGTATTTACCCCAAAAATGGCACGGACGGCATACGAACGACAAAAAGGTGTTTGCTATAAGTGCAAAAAGCATTTTAAAATTGATGATATGCAGGCTGACCACATAACTCCTTGGAGCAAGGGCGGCAAAACAATAG
>DIEQ01000121.1 GCA_002418705.1 Mageeibacillus sp. UBA5770
GGTTTCGCAACCCGTCTGTGTTTCTCGCCGCCACCCGTATGCTCCATCACATGAGCCGGATCTTTGCGGACAACACGCCGGTCGGGAAACGTGGCGCAGGGATACAGCTCGACCGCAAGCTCCTGCGAAAAACTAAAATGAAGAAGATCGCCCAGGGGCATAAGGCGGACGATCATGAGCAGGAGCAGACGCCGGGCATGACAATGACAATGTAAGACTGGAGGTGTTCGGAATAGTACAGTATATTTATTTCACCGACGATCAGAAGCTCCGCGCCAACTCGGTCGATCTGGCCGAGTTCCTTCGCCGGCAAGGTGAAAAGCTCATACCGTCCGGCAGGGATAAGCGCCTCGAGTCGGATCACAGCATCACCGTGCGGGGCAACCAATGGTACGATCACGCCACCGGCGAGGGCGGCCTCGTCATCGATTTCGTCCAGCGTTTCTATGACCTTTCTTTCCCCGAAGCCGTCACGCGGCTTCTTGGCGGAGAGCGCGGAGAAGTGTACGAACCGGCAAGGGAAAAACCGGAGCCGGAGAGAAAGCCGTTTGCGCTGCCTCCGGTCCATTCGGATATGCGCCGCGTTTATGCCTATCTGCTGCAAAAGCGTTTCATCGACCGCGAGGTGCTCACCGCCTTCGCGCACGACAAGCTCATATACGAAAGCTGCGAGCTCTCGAAAGATGGGACGAAAGAGTATCACAACGCCGTGTTCGTCGGACTTGACGAAAACGACACCCCGCGTCACGCCCATAAGCGGGGACTCTACACCGAGGGCAAAAGCTATCGCGGCAATGTGGATGGATGCGACCCGGCATACAGCTTCCACTATGCGGGCGCCAGCGACCGGCTCTATGTGTTTGAGGCGCCAATAGACCTGCTATCTTTTATTTCACTCTATCCCGCGGACTGGCGGGATAGCAGTTACGTCGCCTTGTGCGGTACGTCGGAACACGCTATGCTGAAGATGCTGGAGCTGCATCCGAACCTGAAAAGTATCGCACTTTGCCTCGATCATGATGAAGCGGGCATCGAAGCCACGGGAAGGCTCTCCGATATTCTGTGGAACAAGGGCTATACGGCCGCTGCTGTCCTCCGGCCGGAATACAAGGACTGGAACGAGGATCTCAAAGCAAAGCATGGTCTTACTTTCCAACCTGCGGAGGAACATCCACAGCTCACGGCCTGCGCCGATATCTGCAAAAGGCTCGCCGTGCTGTCGGGCGAAGTGAAGCCGGAGCATCCGGAGCGACAGCTCTCCGGGCTGCTGACTCAGTACAGAAGCCATCTTCATTGGGGACGCTTTGAAAAAGCCGCCGACTGCATGGAGCAGATGGCGGCGCTGTCTTTGTCCTTTGCAGTACGGGAATACCGACAGATGGGGGATATCACCTCAACGGATCATATATGTGCCGTTCTGCAAAGCCGCTTCAAACCGTATCAAAACCGGAGCAAGCTTGTAAACCGCACGGATGAGCTTGCCATGAAGCTCCAGAGCGTTCTGGCGCGAGGCTCTGCGGAGGGCATCCGCAGCCGGGAACAGAAAGAAGCTCTCGCGGAGGCGTATCTGGACGTCGCCCTCGACTGTGCCAAAGTGTTGGTGCGCCTCAAAGCGGACACGCAAAAGCAGGAACAGAAGCAGACCGGCATGGTCATGCAGGAGAAACAGGAGGCAGGTCAAATCGCCGGGATGGAGATGCAATAAGAAGGTTAAAAATGTGAACGCACATGCCTTGATGCATATGCGTTCATGAACCTTTAGCAAACAGCATTTTCCCCATGCTGCTCACGGCTCTGCCTCTTCCGTCATTCTTTGCCTGATACATCAACCGGTCGACATCGTCGATAAGCTTGGAGCATGAGGACAAAGCATAACTCACATTGTCAACATAAAGGATGCCCGAGCTGAACGTGATCGGCATATCCAGGGCCTCGGAATAATAGCTCTCAAGTGCCTCATGAATTCGTTTCAGTATTTGTGTTGCCTGCCGCTCATCCGTTTCATTAAAAACAAAGACGAATTCTTCACCACCGAAACGACCTAAAAGATCGCTTTTGCGGATATATCTTCTCGAAATATCCGCAAATACTTTCAATATTTCATCCCCGGTTATGTGGCCGTATCGGCTGTTTATTTCCTTAAAATTATCAAAATCAATCAAGGCGATGGTGAATCGGCAGCTCCCCCCGTTTGATTCCAGCAGATTCTGCACGGCTTTCATCAAACTAAATTTATTCATCGTTTTTGTAGGCAAGTCAAGCGAGAGCCTTTTCCTCAACTGTATTTCCCGCTGCTTTAATTCGGTGACATCCGCGAAAGAGAGCGCAAAGAATCGTCTGTTGCAATATGTAATTGGATTTCCGTTTAACTGGAACCATTTTTTTCGATAATGATTATTCCAATGAAAACAGTATTGGCTCACATAGTTTTCAATCGGGATATTGTTTCGCCGGATTTCCTCCATCGCATTTAAGATACCGCAGTTAAAGCAGTTTTTGCCTTTGCCGCAGCCGGAACTATTATTCCGGAGTTCCCTGCAAAAAAAGGCGCGGCCGAACGGCAGTCCTGTAGTGTCATATGGCTTTGATCTGAAATACTCAAACATTCGGTTGTTTGCAAATACAATATTCAGGTGTTCATCCACTAAAATCTGCCCGACAATCGAATAAAAAAAAACATCCTGAAAAAGAAATTCATTTTCTTTGAAATCGAATTCGCTGCTCATCGATTTTCCTGCCACTCGATCACCCGATATCCTTTCCTAACAGAAACCTGCTTTCATCCATTTTCGCTTACGCATGCTGAAACCAAGTCCAATATTTTATAGACGTCCTCCTTTTGCGCCGGCTTACGCAATATTTTCAAAGGAGCAGCCGACATAAATTCGTATTGCGTATCAGACGCCGTAACAAACACGAAATGGCAATCCGTATCATATTGCCTGATATGCAGCGCAGTATCAACGCCGGTCAGTTTTTTCATACGGTTATCCAAAAAGAAAACATCAAAGTATTTCTTGTCCCGGTCAAATGTTTCAAGAAGCTCTTCGCCACTGCCAAATTCGCACAGATTAAATTTTATGTTCTTTTCCGTTTCGTAAGCATGTATCATTTCAGCCAGGACTTCGCGCAGGATTGGCATGTCGTCGCATATGGCAATATTAATCAACAGATTCGTCCTCCAGGTTAACAGCTTTGATTTTATCAATGCAAGAAGCAAACAGATACTTATTCTAAAATGGACTCTAATGCGATTCCCCGTTTGCTTAAAAGGTATTCTTTACGCATCCATTATAGTATTCTTTTAGATGATTTTCAAGTCATTCTGTATTCTTTAAGATAACTATAAGGGAGGCTGAAAGAATATGATATTAAACGGAAAAGAACTTGGGGCGGCAATCAAGGCTGCCCGTATAGACAACAAACTAACGCAGGAGAAACTGGCAGAGATGATAAACGTGGCTTCTGTTCACATCAAGCAGGTCGAAGCCGGCAGCAGAAAGCCGTCCATTGACCTTCTTTTTAAGATCGCCATAACATTGAATATGTCAGTAGATGCGGTATTCTTCCCTGAAAGGCCGGACGGCCAGGAATTACTTCAAAAAATCATACGAAAACTGAATATCTGCTCTTTGCATCAACTGCATGTAGTTTATACCACAGTCAACGCTATGACGGAAAACCCCGAAAACATAGAATGAGCATTACGACGATATCTGAAGCATTGTTGTTCAGGGAAACAGGCGGATTATAATTTAATATTACATTATTGTGAAAAAGTGGGAACCTATCGGTTCTCACTTTTTTTATGTCAATTCAAAAAAAGGAGGCAATTATATGCAATCACAGGTTGTGCTGCTGATTGGGATCGCCGCCGTGATGTTCGCCGTCATCGGTGGCCTCTCCCTCTTGGCACATTATTATACCCTGAACGGTATTAAGAGCCGCACGGTCGGCGATGGCCAGCACGGTACCGCCCGATTTGCTTCAAAGGGGGAAATCAAAAAGACCTATAAGCATATCCCGTTCGAGCCGGAGACGTGGCGCAAGGGCAAGAATCGTCCGGAAGCCCAGGGCATCATCCTCGGCAGCACCGGCCGAAAGAACGAGGTCACGGCGCTGGTGGACACCGACGACGTCCATACGCTCATGATCGGCGCGTCCGGTGTTGGCAAGACGGCGTTCTTCTTATATCCGAACCTCGAATATGCCTGCGCGACGAAAATGAGCTTTCTCTGCACCGATACCAAGGGGGATCTTTATCGCAACT
>DIEQ01000084.1:0-25621 GCA_002418705.1 Mageeibacillus sp. UBA5770
CGCGCACGTTTGAGGGGCGTGTGGGAGACCGTATGGGTTCAAGTCCCATCGGCCGCACCAAAACTTAAGAACCCGGAATTGATTGCAAAATCTTTTCCGGGTTCTTTTTAATTTGTAATGCACAAAAAGGGTTGTAAGTTTTTTGTCCTCTGATATTATAAAACGGTAGTGTTATTTGAAGTAGTTTTTCTTATGTAGAGCTCTTTGAGGGCAGAAGGATGGTAGGGAGTATGGTATGGCTTAATTTGCTGTTCATTTTCGTATTTTTCATCGTTACAATTTGCATAGGCGTTTATGCCAGACGGCACACCAAAAGCGTCGGGGCGTTTATTTTGGGAAGCCGATCCGTAGGTCCGTGGCTTACTGCATTTGCATATGGCACGACCTATTTTTCTGCCGTAGTATTTATCGGATATGCAGGCCAGTTTGGCTGGGCATACGGCATGTCATCTGTCTGGATAGGGCTTGGCAATGCTTTTATCGGAAGTTTTCTCGTATGGAAAATACTTGGAAGAAGAACCCGAATTATGACCAAACATCTTGAAGCGACCACAATGCCGGAATTTTTCGGTAAGAGATATGACAGCAAAGCACTGACAATAGCTGCCAGTGCCATCGTATTCGTGTTCCTGATCCCGTATTCCGCATCCGTATTTAATGGATTATCCTACCTGTTCACATCCGCCCTTGGTCTGCAGAACGTCCAGTACGGCTTTGAAATGTGCATTATCGGGATGAGCCTTCTGACTGCCGTTTACGTCATTTTGGGCGGTTATATGTCGACTGCGATTAATGACTTTTTCCAGGGTATTATCATGCTGGCCGGTATCATTCTTGTCATTGCAGCAACTTTGAATGAAAGCGGCGGGCTGATGCAGGCTATGACCCAACTGTCTACATTTACTGCTCCGAATACCCAGATGCAGGGCGTTTTCGTTTCTTTCCTGGGACCGGAACCCTTAAACCTACTTGGCGTCATAATCCTTACATCAATCGGAACCTGGGGCCTCCCTCAGATGGTACATAAGTTTTATACCATTAAGGATGAGAAGGCCATACAGACAGGAACCATAATTTCTACAGTCTTTGCCATTGTGATCTCCGGCGGATCCTATTTCCTCGGCAGTTTCGGCCGCCTGTTTGTCACTCCCGAAGATATTACAAGCTCAGTCTCCGGCAAGCTTATGTTCGACCAGATTATTCCGAAGCTTCTGAATCAGGCTGTTCCGGCTGTGCTTATTGCGATAGTTGTCGTTCTTGTTCTTTCTGCCTCTATGTCTACATTGTCATCCCTGGTACTAACTTCAAGTTCAACACTTACGCTTGATTTCATCGGCGGTAATTTTGTTAAGGATATGACTGAAAAGAAGAAGGTTCTCTGGATCCGTATCCTGATCGCTGTCTTTATTCTGATTTCCATGATCCTCGCTATTTATTCATACAGGACACAGAATCTATATATTACTAAGCTCATGTCGATTTCGTGGGGCGCCCTGGCCGGTTCTTTCCTTGCTCCATTTTTGTATGGTCTTTTCTGGAAAAAAGTTACACGTCCGGCTGTCTGGGCTAGTTTCATCGGAGGAGTCGGCATCACAGTTACACATCTGATCCTGTCTAACGGCGAGATGTTCGGGCATTCATTCAAATTCCCGGCTAACCTTCCCGTTAATCTGGCTTCGCCGATCAATGCCGGTGCATTCGCCATGATCTTCGGACTGGCAATTGTACCGCTTGTATCCTGGATAACACCGAAGCTTTCCCCAAAAGTTGTTGACCACGCATTCGAAGGATATGATATTGCCGTTGCGGCCAGCCAGAAAAAAATACTGCCTGCTGATGAAGTAATCTGAGAGGAGAACGGGACATGATTTGGAACACTACCGAGTCCAGGACAAGAAAAGAGATAGAGGAGCTTCAGCTTCGCCGTCTCCGATGGCAGGTGGAATATGCCTATGATCATGTCCTTTTTTACCGGAAAAGTTTTGATGCAGTCGGGCTCAAACCTTCGCACATTGAAAAACTGTCTGATCTGAGCAAGATTCCCTTTACTGTCAAAAATGATCTGCGGGACAATTATCCAACAGGTCTTTTCGCAGTGCCGAACAGTGAAATTGTGCGTTACCATGCTTCATCCGGCACAACCGGCAAACCTATTGTTGTCGGTTATACAAGAAATGATATGGAAAACTGGACAGAGTGCTGCGCCCGAATGGCTACTGCCGCCGGTGTCACCTCAGATGATACCGCACAGATAGCCTTTGGGTATGGCCTCTTCACAGGTGGATTTGGCCTTCATTACGGGCTTGAACGCGTCGGTGCATCGGTTATACCGATTTCTTCCGGCAACTCTGAGCGTCAGCTCATGTTTATGAAGGATCTTCATACTACGGTTCTTGTCGCAACACCTTCCTATGTTCTTCATCTGACCGAAGTAATGGAGGAGATGGGGATCGAAAAAAACGACCTGTTCCTGAAAACAGGTATGTTCGGCGGAGAAGGACACACCCCTGAGATGCGTGAGCAGATCGAGGCCAGACTTAATATCAATGACACCCAGAATTATGGTTTAACTGAACTTTGCGGACCGGGAGTCTCCTATGAGTGTCTCGAACACCGCGGAATGCATATAAATGAAGATTTTTTTATTGCTGAAATCATCGATCCTCAGACCGGCGAGGTGCTGCCCGAAGGCAGCACAGGTGAAATCGTGTACACGACACTGACCAAAGAAGGAATTCCGATGCTTCGTTACCGCACCAAGGATATTACACGGCTGTTTTATGAGCCGTGTGCCTGCGGAAGAACATTTGCCAGAATGGACCTGGTCAAAGGCCGTTCTGACGATATGATGGTTATTCGAGGCGTGAATGTATTCCCGTCGCAGGTCGAATCGGTTCTTATGGGTATTGACGGTATCGGACAGCATTACCAGCTTATAGTTACTACTGAAAAATATATGGATCGTATTGAGGTTCAGGTTGAGCTTCTTGACGGCAGCATCCTTGAAAGCTATGCCAATCTTGAACGACTTTCCAATGAAATCCGTCATAAGATTAAAACTGTTCTTCAAATTGATGTAAAAGTAACGCTTCTGAATCCCAAGACGCTCGAACGTACGGCAGGCAAATCACACCGCGTCATTGACAAAAGATCGAAGGTCTTTTAATTCTTCTGCCGTGTCGTATGACATGCGGATGCTGTGATATACTGTCTACTAACAGCAAAAACAAGTGAAGGTGGGATTCTTTTGAAGGAAATACTTTTAGGAAATGAAGCCATTGCCCGCGGCGCATATGAAGCCGGCGTCAAGGTTGTATCGTCATATCCCGGAACACCTAGTACAGAAATTACTGAATCAATTGCCCAATATGAAAGAATTTATTGTGAGTGGGCGACCAATGAGAAGGTCGGTGCCGAAGTTGCAATCGGCGCTTCAATCCGCGGAGCCCGCGCTCTGACATGCATGAAGCATGTCGGTGTGAATGTTGCCGCTGATCCTCTTTTCACAGCAAGCTATATCGGAGTCAATGGCGGCCTTGTTTTTGTCTCCGCAGATGATCCCGGCATGCACAGTTCTCAGAATGAACAGGACAGCAGGAATTATGCGCGAGCTGCCAAAGTGCCTATGCTTGAGCCTTCAGACAGTCAGGAATGCAAAGACTTCATAAAAAAAGCATATGAGATATCCGAGCTGTATGACACACCTGTCATGCTGCGCCTTCATACACGCGTTTCTCATTCAAGATCGGTCGTTGAACTTGAAGAACCACAGGATATGGTTGTTAAGCCATATGTAAAAGATGTGAACAAATACGTAATGATGCCGGGAATGGCAATTAAGCGCCACGTTATTGTCGAGGACAGGCTGCTGCGCCTTGCGAAGGATTCGTCTGAAAATCCGGCTGATACTGGCCTTCACAAAGTAAAGATTGAATCAGCCTCACTTGGCATAATAACTGCAGGCGCCGCATACCAGTATGTTGCCGAAGCCTTGCCCGATGCAAGCATTCTGAAGCTTGGCATGATCTGGCCGCTTCCCGAGTTACTGATCCGTGACTTTGCAGGGAAAGTTGACCGCCTGGTTATTGTTGAAGAGCTCGATCCCATCCTTGAAACGGAGATCCGGGCTATGGGTGTTGCCTGTGAAGGTAAAGCCCTCCTTACGCTGCAGGGTGAATATTCAGCACAGATGATACGTTCGGCGCTTTCTGATGAACCCAATCCAACCCGAGCCATATCTCAGGAACTCCTTCCGGTATCTCCGAACCGACCTCCGGTAATGTGCGCAGGCTGTCCGCATAAGGGGCTGTTTCTAGCCCTTTCACGCCTTCGTGTTCAGGTTACGGGTGATATCGGATGTTACACACTCGGCGCACTTCCGCCTACATCGGCAATGGATACATGCGTTTGCATGGGCGCATCGGTTGGCATGGCTCATGGATTTGACAAAGCTACAGACGGTTATGATTCAACTCATACAGTCTGTGTTCTTGGAGACTCGACTTTTCTCCATTCAGGAATTACCAATGTTATAAATGCTGTATACAACCAGAGTAATATAACGATTCTTATCCTTGATAATTCAATTACCGGAATGACCGGACACCAGCAGAATGCGAGCACCGGTCTTGACATCAGACTTCGTCCCGCTCCGTCGGTCAATCTCGAAGGACTCTGCGAAAGCATTGGCGTCACTTCCATACGTGTAGTGGATCCTGTAGATACACATCTGTGTCAGCAGGTTATCAAAGAAGAGCTGACTAAGAAGTGTGTCTCTGTAATCGTAGCACGCCGTCCATGTGCCCTCATTCCGATCGGTAAAGGCAAAAGAGAAGACCGGACCGTTATCAGCAAAGATGACTGCAAGGCTTGCGGCATTTGTATTAAGATGATGTGCCCTGCGCTAACGGAAGGTCCGGACAAAAAACCGATAATTGACCCGGCTACATGTAATGCCTGCGGACTGTGCATCAATTTGTGCCGGTACGGGGCACTGACAAAAGGAGGAAGAAAAGAATGACAGCCAATCATAACAGTAAAATTTCTTCTCCTAAAAATGTAAAAAAAGATCTTTCTTCGCTGACTCTTGACATAGTACTTGCCGGAGTCGGCGGTCAGGGGACTCTTGTTGCCGGAAAGCTTTTAGGTATAGTCGCCCTAAAGCTTGGTCTTGACGTAAAAGTGTCTGAAGTTCATGGCATGAGCCAGCGCGGCGGTTCCGTCATCACTTACGTGCGGATTGGCAAGAAAGTCTATTCACCGATTATAGAAGAAGGTACGGCCGATTATGTTCTTGCTTTCGAAGAGCTCGAAGCCCTTCGATGGTCCGGACTATTGAAAAAAGACGGCACAATGATCATAAACAGCCAGAAAATCAAGCCGCTTCCTGTTCTGATGGGCAAAGCCGAGTATCCGGCTGCTATCAAGGATGTTATCACGACAGCATCCGCCGAAGGTACACAAATCCGGGAAATTGATGCCCTGTCCAGTGCGCTTACGGCCGGGAGTTCACGCGCCGTCAATATGGTCATGCTCGGTGCCCTATCTTATATTTCTGATATTCCGCTTCCGGTATGGGAAGAATCGGTCATGGAAGTCTTTGCGCAGAAGGAGAAAATCGTTCCTTTAAATCTCCAGGCTTTTCACTTTGGGCGCGACTTGATGCGATAAATACGGTATAATCTTCTATAAGGATTCATCAATAATCTCTATTTCAAATGAGGTTTTATTTGTACATCCATGAAGGAGGGCTGCGCATATGTTAGTCAGACAGATCAATGTATTTCTTGAAAACCAATCGGGCAGGCTTGCAGAAGTTACTCGTACTCTTGGTGAGAATGATATCGATATCCGGGCTTTATATATAGCAGATACAACGGAATATGGTATCCTGCGTATGATTCTTGATAAACCGGAAAAAGCGGTAGATGTCCTGACGTCAGCCGGATTTACGGTAAGCAGCACTCCGGTCATTGCAATCGCAATTGCAGACAAGCCCGGCACGCTTGATCATGCCCTTTCCATTCTTTCTGAAGGTGCCCTGTCACTTGAATACCTCTATGCTTATGTTGGACGGACATCCGATGACGCAGTTGTCGTTATCAGGGTACAGGATCCGCAGCTTGCGCTGCAGAAGCTTGCAGAAGCCGGAATCCGAGTACTTTCCTCTGAGGAGGTATACGGTATTTAATGAATAATCCATACCGCAAATACGGCGTATCTGATGCAGTCTTCAGCTTATCCGACCAGGTAATGACAGAAATTACACCGGTTATTGATAGAATTGTTAAAATCCGTGAGATCAACCAGCTTCGTGTTTTTCAGGCTTTCTGGAATGCCAAAATTTCCGACACGCATTTTGGCATGCCGACCGGATACGGGTATGACGATGTCGGACGTGAAAGAATTGAACAGATGTATGCAGAACTCTTCGGCTCAGAGGCCGCTTATGTCCGGATTCAGATAAGTGCCGGAACACAGGCCATTGCCATGAGCCTTTTCGGGGTTCTTCGACCCGGAGATGAAATGCTGTCCGTCACAGGCCGGCCATATGATACACTTGCATCAACAATCGGGATTTCCGATACTGTAAAAGATGAGGATATGGGCTCGCTCGCCGATTTTGGTGTTTCATACAGGGAAGTATCCCTGTGTGAAGATGGTTCTGCTGACCTTCCGGCTATATCGGCAGCCATTAATGAAAAGACAAAACTGGTCTTTATTCAGAAATCCAAGGGATATACGAGCAGAAGATGCCTTTGCTCTGATGATCTGAAAAGCATCATCGACACGGTACGGCAGACTCGACCGGGTGTTATCATTTTTGTTGATAACTGCTACGGGGAATTTGTCGAAGAACAGGAACCCTGTTCCCTCGGCGCAGACCTTTGCGCAGGTTCTCTCATCAAAAATCCCGGTGCAGGACTCTGTCCTTCCGGCGGGTATGTTGTGGGTCGAAGGGATTTGATTGAAAAAATTGCATCGCGTGCAACGGCCCCCGGTCTCGGAAGCCATATAGGACCTTCACTCGGCTTTAACCGAACAATCGCCCAGGGGCTTTTTCTGGCGCCGCATGTCACCGCTGAGTGTGTCAAGGGTGCCGTATTCGCTGCTGCCTTATTTGAAAAAGCCGGATTTTCGTCAGATCCGAAGCCAGCCGCAGATCGCGGTGACATTGTACAGAGCATCATGTTTTCAAATGCAAAACAGGTTGTTGATTTTTGCAGCGTTATACAGGCCTGTTCCCCGGTTGATTCTTTTGTAACTCCCGAGCCCTGGGAAATGCCGGGTTATGACGCACCGGTAGTCATGGCTGCCGGAACATTCATACAGGGAGCTTCCGTGGAACTCTCTGCCGACGGTCCGATCAAGCCCCCTTTCATAGCCTATATGCAGGGAGGACTTGTATTTGAACAGACAAAGCTCGCGGCCATGAGAGCCGTAGAAAAAATGGGAGTTATATCACAATGAGCCAGAGAAGGCGTGAACCATCCCGGAAACCATCTGCCAAAAGGCCTCCGCGGCCTTCTGATGGCGTGCCGCCCAGAGGCAGGACAATCCAAAAGCCTGTCCTTTCCGGAAATACATATGAAGATGCCCCGGGAAAGTCAGGTCCGCGCGCGAATTCTGCGCCGGCGCATACGAAAATTCAGACACTTTCTTCCCCGAAAGAATCCCGCAGCCATAAATACTCATCGGCTGACCGCGCGGAGCATATCCGTGCAACGCAGAAGAAGAGGATGATTACCAGCGCTCTTTTTCTGTCCGTAGTTGTGATACTGATCATGGTTGTAACAGCCGCCGCAATCCTTTATGTAACAGACTATGTAGCTGCCAAACCCAATTATTCCTTCGTTACTAACGGGACCATTGAACACTCCGTAGGTGCGACGGCTCTGATTATCAGGGATGAACAGACGTCCAATACAACATCGTCAGGTTCACTTGTCGCTTTGGCTCTCGAAGGCAGCCGTGTATGCAAGGATCAGAAGCTTGCCATGGTTATACCTGAAGGACTTGAAAGTACATCTTTGTCCCTTCGAAATACACAGCGGCAGATCGTTGAACTTCAGCGGCAGCTTATGGATCAGGGAAAAGGGAGCGGTGCGGACACTATCTGCACGGAGACAGACAGCGAGATACTCCCGATCATAAATATGGTTCGTTCTGACAGTAATTCAGACAGACTCTCGAACCTTATGTCATATTCATCATCTGTACAGGTACTCATGGATAAAAGAGATTCGGATCTCCAAAGTATAGATTTTCAGGACGAACAATTATCGGTACTGATCGCCGGCAAGACCGACCTTGAAAATACTTTATCTGCAAAAGCCGTAACACTTACGGCAGACATTCCGGGAATTGTATCCTACAAACTTGACGGATTTGAGACGGCTCTCAATTCTGCGGTTATAGCTACCCTGTCGCCTGCCGAGTATGCTGAATATGTACAGAAATCAAAGGGTGTAATTTCCAGTGATTTGAAAATAAAGGAGAATGAGGCTTGTGTCAGAATTTGTCAGAATGCTGAGCAATACCTTGTTACGCTGGTGCCGGGAAGTTCGGTTACAGATTTCCCATTGGACTCCACCTGTGATATTCGGGTGCCGTCCGAAGGTGTTGTCATTGATGACTGCCTGATTGTCCGCTCGGTTCAAAGTACCGGCGGGGTATTTCTCGTATTCAAGACTACTAGCCAGGTAGAGCGGCTTTTAGACCGCCGTACGGCTGAAATCGAAATCATTCAGTCATCAACCCAGGGACTGCGTGTTCCGGCTTCTGCACTTATTGAAGCCGACTACACATCGGGAACAGCTGAAATACTTTACAACAAGTCCGGTTACGCACGAAAACTTGTTGTTACCATCGTTGACCATGATCGCGAATATGCTATCATTGCACCTGTCGAGGGCTTTAGCACGCCCAATCAAAGCACTATTATTATCACAAATCCAAGTACAATTTCCGAAGGCGAAAAGGTGGAATAGCAGATGGATAATAATATGCATAACGAAGAATATGAAGTCTTGAAGGCTGATATGAGCGTGCGCCTGCAGAAAGTCAGAGCTGACATTGGCGATGCACTTCGAAATTGCGGAAGGCGGGAAGACTCACTTACCCTCATAGGAGTATCCAAGTTCTTCCCTGCGGAATATGCCCGCGCTGCCTTTGAATTAGGATTATCCGATCTTGGCGAGAACCGTGTCCAGGAGCTGCTTGCCAAAGAGGAATCATTAAGCCTGCAGGGACTGTATCCAAACTGGCATTTAATAGGAACACTGCAGACCAATAAAGTGAAATCCATTATCGGTCATACGAAGCTTATTCATTCGGTATCGTCTGAAGAGCTGATTAAGGAAGTACAGAAGCGTTCTTCAGCAAAAAATCTGATCACATCTGTATTGCTTCAGGTTAATATTTCCGGTGAAGAGACCAAGCATGGATTTTCCATGGAAGAAATGGATAGAATTGCTGACGCTGCCGGCCAATGTCACAATGTAAAGCTCTGTGGATTAATGACTATGGCACCGATTCAAATGCAAGAACACGATTCCCGGCCGTTTTTTCAAAAGACTTATGAGCTTTTTGAACACCTGAAAAAGAATGTCAGGGAGCCTGAATCCTGGGATTCCGTATCCATGGGAATGAGTCAGGATTATATAGATGCAATTCAATGTGGGGCGACGCACATAAGGATCGGCACCGCTATTTTCGGACACCGCAGCTGCTAATATGGGGCGGTAAGTAAAATAACTGTCAAAAAGCAAGCTTTATATTTCTATGCAGTTACATGTGCTTTACTTATTGTAAAATGCTATTGATTACTTTTTCCATGACTTCTATACTGACCCTAACAATTCTTTTACTCAGTTGAAGTAATTTATGAATGTACAGGTTGCAGAATATTTGCGACTCATAATTTGGAGGTATTGAAGATGGCTGGCTTTTTAAAAAAATTTGTTGATAAGATTTCGGGATATTCCGACGACGCAGATGTTGATTATGACAGTGATTACGGCTATGAAGATTCTGCAGCAGACCAGTATGGTTATGCACCTCAGACACAGGCATATGCCCAGCCACAGGAACAGCAGTATGCAGCAGCACCTTATCAGCAGGAACCAAGAGCTCAGTATACACCTCCTGCCCGCACAGCCTCAGCACCTAAGGTCGTACCAATCAAGTCAGCAGCTCCCGGCGAGCAGCAGCTTGTGATCCTTCAGCCGAATAACATTCAGTCAGCACAGCGTGTCTGTGACCACCTCCGTGCCGGACATACCGTTATCTGTAATATTGAAAATGTTGACGCTAAGGTTGCCCAGAGAGTTATTGACTTCATTACCGGTTCAACATATGCAATGGACGGAAATGTTAAACCAATTGATGCACGGGCGCACAGCTTTGTTGCCGTTCCCAGAAATGTCAGCCTCATTGATAAAGATATGTCAGCACCGGCTGAAATGGATGATTATTCAGAGCCTTTCAGAATGGTCCGCTGATAATTAACCCGTAATATTATGACGGAGCACTTCCGAGAGGAGCATTCGGGCGATGGGAATAGTCATTGGACTGGATATCGGTGGAAGTACTACTAAAATCGTTGGAGTGCTCGAAAACAATATTATCAGTCACGAAATTGTTCGTGCAACAGATCCGATTGCATCTGCTTTTGGTGCGCTCGGCAAATATCTTGATGTAAACCATCTTCGTATTTCTGATATTGAACGCCTGATGATCACCGGTGTGGGAGCTTCGTTCCCATCCGGTGATCTTCTTGGTATTAAGACCATTCATGTTCAGGAATTCCTTGCTACCGGCCTGGGCGGGCTGTTTCTTTCGAAACTTGATCACGCAGTCGTTGTAAGCATGGGAACCGGTACGGCATTTGTGGATGCCAAGCTTGAAGTAGTCCGTCATGTGATCGGTTCCGGAATCGGCGGCGGAACCGTTCTGGGGCTTGCGAACAGCATTTTGAATGTGCGTGATTTTGACCTTCTGATTGATCTGGCTTCAGGAGGCACTCTGCAGCATGTGGATTTAAGCATCGGCGATATTTCGAGAATAGAGATTCCCGGTCTTTCCATGGAAACAACGGCATCCAATTTCGGTAAACTCGCCGACGATGCCACAAGGGAAGACCTTGCTCTGGGCATATTTAACCTCGTATTTCAGTCAATCGGGACAATGGCTGTTCTGGCTGCAAGGACGACAGGACTAAAAGATGTTGTATTCACAGGGCAGATGACACGCGTGCCGCAATGCAAAGAGCTTTTTGATATCTTTTCACAGCTGTATAACGTACACTTCCATGTGCCCGATCATGCAGAATTTGCGACAGCTATCGGTGCTGCGATCTATACGGAGTTGTAATGGAAAAGACAAAAAGAGCTTTTGAATTGGACGCCCTGCGTGGCTTTTCCCTGTTTTTGATGGTTTTGCATCACATGATTTTCGATTTCAGATATTTGCTTGAGCTTAATGTTTTTGCATTTCAGGAGACTTACTGGTTCAATCATATAATCTGGCCTGTATTTGTTTCTGTCTTTATCGTCGTATCTGGTATATGCTGCCAGTTTTCAAGAAACAATCTTAGAAGATCGGTCAAGCTGCTTGTGCTGGCTGTCATATTTTCTGCTGTGATGGCAGTTTTTTCCCTGATTTCCGGGGAAGAGTTATATGTATTTTTCAACATTCTCCATCTTCTGACCGTAGGAACATTCCTATACGGTCTGTTTTCCATGTGGGAAACAAAATCAGCTGAAAAACACAAACGGAATAATCCTGACTGGAAGGATCGTCCGGAAAGAAGAGATGCTTTCCTTATTATTTCCGCTGCTGCAGTTTTATATTTCGATCAGATTATCCAGGTATATTCTTCTTCCATTCAATCATACTGGCTGCTGCCGTTGGGTTTTCTTCCTGAAAATCATATCGGTATGGGTGATTACCTCCCGATCCTGCCCTGGCTTGGCTTCTTTTTTATCGGTGTTGTCATCGGACGGCTGGGATATCGGAACAAGCAGACGCTTTTCCCGGACACCCCAAAGACCGTTCTTCAGATATCCCGTCCTTTTGAATGGTTCGGAAGAAATTCCCTTCTTATCTATCTGGTTCATCAGCCTGTTCTTCTTGCCATTCTGTTTGGACTGCGTTATCTTGGAGTCTGGTAATAATGATAAGACCGCCGGATCAGACCGGAAGAAGAGGCATTGCATAATATGAAAATAAGACAGACAGTGAGGAAAATTGTAATCCTTCTGGTTACATTTGTTCCCGGAATTGTTTTTTTGGGGATACCAACATTTCTACAGGATAAACAGGACATATCAGAATCCTATGCGCGTAATATTTTCCCCTTGGTTTCGAGGCCTTTCGTATTCCTGAATTCGCTTGTACCGATATCCCTGACAGAGATCACAGTTGTATTTACAGTTGCATCATCTTTGATATGGATAATATGGCTTATTATTCGATTCATTCATTCGGACAATAGGAAGAGATCACTGTATAGATTTGTATTTGCTGCAGGAATCGTTTTTTCCGTTCTGTCCATGTCTTTTATACTCCTTCACGGCATCAACTATACGCGTACCCCTCTTGAAAAGACGCTGTCCCTTGACTCAACACAGAGGAGTCCTGAAGAACTGAAGGAAGTAACCGTCTGGCTTGCAGAAATGACCGCTCGTACAAGAGATGGGCTTGTTGAAGATGAAGACGGGTGCATGGTTCTTGATACTGGTGTACTGCAGGCTCTTGCAGACGGGAGCAAGGCTCTTGATAATGCAGCTGTTACTTTTCCTGTTTTGTCCGGGGCAAGTGTCATTGGAAAACCTGTCGCACTGTCACACTACTGGTCATTCACGGGAATTACAGGCATGTATTTTCCTTTCTTCTGTGAAGCAAATGTAAATATTGATGTTCCTCAATCGCAGCTTCCGATAACGATCTGTCATGAGATCAGCCATACCCGGGGAATCGCAAGAGAGCAGGATGCTAATCTGGCGGGTTTCCTAGGCTGCATTACGAGCGACAGGCAGGATTTTCAGTATTGTGCTTACCAGTACGCATATCTCTACTGTGCGTGGGACCTGTCTTTTGCAGATGAAGCGGCTTATGCCGAGACCAATGCCATGATTCCGGACAGTGTAAGAAGGGACTGGCAGCAGAATTATTTGTATTGGAAACAGTTTGAAGGTCCGGTACAGGAAACATCGACGGAGATCAATAATACCTACCTTCAGGCGAACCTTCAGGAAGAAGGCGTCAGAAGTTATGACCGTGTTACGGGTCTGATAATTGACTATTATTTTACTTATGTGAAAGGAAGCTGATATGCCGGCTGTCAAAATGATCGGGCACGATTATGCTTTTCCGATATCCGATGTCCTGCGCCTTTTCTACGGTGACTGCACTAAAACTGATGATGCCGTTATTTTAGCAGGAACTGATCATGAGATTACTATTTTCAGCAGCCTGTCGGGAAATATCGTCAGCACATGGATTGACGGGGATGAAGAGAGCCGCTGTCTTCCGGATATTTCTGACAATCTGCCGCCCAAACGAGAAATTAAGCGTCAATTGTATCTTTTGCTGTCGCTTTTGACCGGACACAGTTTTCCCTGGGGATCACTGACCGGAATTCGTCCGACGGTTGTCGCACGGGAAGTGAAGAATGCCGAAGAACTTACCCATAAATATTTTGTAAGGCCCGATAAAGCGGCTCTGTCCATGGAAACAGCTGCGTTTGAGGATAAAATTCTTGATGCGGTGCAAAACGATGCTTTATGTGCATATATTGGCGTTCCATTCTGCCTGAGCCGATGTTCATACTGTTCCTTTATATCGCAGGATGCAGCTGAACAGCTTCATTTACTTTCTCCATATACAGATGCAGTACAGACGGAAATCGATACATATATTAATAAAACGATTCCCCGGTTTTCGTGTCTTTATGTAGGGGGCGGAACACCTACAGTCTTTGATGATGATACTTTCCGTACATTTCTCGGACGCGCTTTCGGATCACTTCGGTCTGAGCGTATTCATGAAATTACGGTTGAAGCCGGAAGGCCGGATACCATTACTGCCCACAAGCTTCATACACTCAAAGACCTTGGGGTACATCGAATCTGCATAAATCCGCAGACTCTTTCTGATAAAACACTTGTTGAGATTGGCAGAAAGCATACGGCCGATGATTTTTTCCGGGCATATTACGAGGCAAGGGACATTGGATTTACAACTATTAATACGGATCTGATTGCAGGCCTTCCCGGTGAAACGGAAGATGATTTTTTTCGCTCGCTGGAGACTATTTTATTGCTTCAGCCTGAAAATATTACAATTCATACCCTTTCAAGGAAGAGAACGGCATCTATCGCTCAAAATATTCCGCATATTGATTTGAAAAAGGAAGCAGAACTTGACCTGCTGATCGGATATGCACATGCCAGGCTTCATGAGAAGGGGTACGCCCCGTATTATCTTTACCGACAGAAGGATACCGTGGGCGGACATGAAAACACAGGATATACCAAACCCGGCCATGAATGCCGCTATAATGTTGCCATGATGAGCGACCAGAGGTCGATTCTCGCCTTTGGCGCAGGAAGCGTCAGCAAGCGGGCCTTTTCAAAGACTCGCCTGGAACGCTGCCCTTGTGTCCGCGATGTTCATGAGTATATGCGCAGGGCAGAAGAAATGGCTGGAAGAAAACTGAGTTTCTTTGGTGTATAATATGAAAATCCATCTTGACGATAGGGTCTGAAGAGAGAGGTCACAAATCATGAAATGTCCCCGTTGTGGAACTGAAAACGAACGCCGCTCCGTGTGCTCAAAATGCGGAATGTTTCTATACGATGGCCGTACCAGAAACAGAGTAAAAATGACCCGTCAGGAGATAAGAAACCAGGATATCAAAAAGGCCTGGCGTGTTTCAAAGCGCATTCTGAAGTTTTTATGGATGATTATTGTCATGATAGTGCTTTCATTTCTGATTATTATGGCTATTCAGTTTTTTGCAGGCTGATTCTATTTCCTGAATAATGAATCGATTTGTTAAATCTAGGTTAATAAACTGTTATTCTTTCATCAAGGATTGAAGTTCACGGATGTTTCGTTTATAATTACCCCTGTTGCGGTTTGCTTACATGAATACCGAGGTGTAGCGCAGTTGGTAGCGCGCCTGCTTTGGGAGCAGGATGTCGGGAGTTCGAGTCTCTTCACCTCGACCAGAATTTGCAGATCTGTCCGACGTATCATCACAATGAGTGGTGGTTTTCTGATACTATGAGGAGTTATCCTGCATATTTATCAGTGACGTCCGGCAGGTCTGTTTTTGTGAGAAACTGCATTAACATAAATCTGTGCTGTGTCGGTACAGATTAAGAAAAGGGTGTGATCATTTGTCAGTCACATTGGTTATTGTTGTAGCTCTTTTGCTTGGCGTCATTTTTGTCAACGGTTGGACGGATGCTCCAAACGCAATTGCCACAGCTGTTTCAACCCGCGTTATGAGCCCTTCCACAGCGGTCAAAATGGCGGTTGTACTTAATTTCCTCGGCGCGCTTTTTATGACACTAATAAATACCAAAGTTGCGCAGACCTTAAGCACGATGGTTGATTTTACCAAAGGTAATTTTACCCATTCGGACATTCTGGTAGTACTTGCGGCTTCTATGTTTTCTATTGTTATCTGGGCAACCGCTGCGTGGTATTTTGGAATACCTACCAGTGAGAGTCACGCCCTCATTGCCGGTGTAACGGGCGGAGCCATTGCACTCGGTAATTTTTCTGCTGTCAATGGCGGTGCATGGACCAAGGTTCTTCTGGGACTTGTTTTCTCATCTGTGATTGGATTTGGTTCTGGATTTGTCATTACACGCATTGTTGAATTTCTCTTTAAAAGAGTCCGTCGGACAACTACCAATAAAATATTCAATGTCGGACAAGCCGTATCTGCCGGCATGATGGCTTTCATGCACGGGGCACAGGACGGTCAGAAATTCATGGGTGTCTTCTTGCTGGGAATATATTATTACAACACAGCCTGGGTCGCGGGATCACCGGAAACCAGCTTTGTAATTCCTTTCTGGCTTATTGTTTTATGTTCTCTCACAATGGGCATCGGCACATCTGTCGGTGGTTATAAGATTATCAAGGCAGTCGGGATGGATATGGTAAAATTGGAAAAATACCAGGGATTTTCTGCTGATTTTGCTGCCTCGCTCTGCCTTCTGTTTGCATCACTTACAGGTGTTCCGGTAAGCACGACCCATATGAAGACAACGGCCATCATGGGAGTAGGTGCATCCAAACGTGTAAGCAATGTTAACTGGGGTGTTGCAAAAGATATGGTTGCCGCATGGGTATTAACTTTTCCAGGCTGCGGATTAATTGCATTTTTAATGTCTAAGTTGTTTCTGAGGATTTTTTGAATTTTCTAAGTATAAGTGAGGGAAAATATGAAAAGCAAAGAAGTTGACTATTTTGACCTGTTTATCAAGGCTGCATCTATCTGTAACCGCGCAGCGGAAGGGCTCGATGAGCTCATGGATAATTTGGCGGATGCCAAAGAGAAGTCATTAGCCATACACCAGATCGAACATGACGGTGATGAGCTGTACCATGTGCTTTATCATCATCTGAACCGTTCGTTCATTACCCCGATCGAACGTGAAGATATTCTCGAAATAGCCCGCAACATTGAAGATACAATCGACACGATTGATGAAGTATCGATCATGATGGATATGCTTTCCGTCCATGCTGTCCGTCAACCGGCTAAAGAGCTGGTAAACCTTATTACAAAGGGCTGTTCAGCACTTGTTGCAGCAACGATCGAGTTCAAAAGCTTCAAAAAGTCTAAGGAACTTCCCAAGCTCCTTGTCGAAATTAACCATATTGAAGAAGAAGGCGATATACTTTATCAGCGTGCAATGAAGGATCTTTTTTCAACGGAGACAAATGCAATCGAAGTTATCAAGTGGCAGAATATCTTCAATTCACTTGAAGACGTTCTTGATGCCTGTGAAAATGTTGCGGATGTCATGGAAGGCGTCATCGTAAAAAACAGCTAAGAATAAACACCCGTTATGGTCATATAAAAAGCACCCGGCGGGTGCTTTTTTGCGTTATTCGCGCATGCTTTTTCGAATCTGCCGAAAATCTTTGATAGCCTGCCGTCCGATTGCAACAATTTTCTTGAAGTTAATTGAGTTTTTGCCACCCTGTCTTGGCCGGAAAGTAATGGGGAGGAATAGTACATCCTCTTTAGCATCAATCATAAGTACGGTCAGAAGTACATTGGAGAGATTGAAGTCTTTGGGGATTTTCGGAATGTACCGGGCGAGTGTCGCTTTATTTATGAGTCGGAATGGTGTGTTGGCATCAGCTACATTTATGCCGAAAATGATACGAAGTACAATTTTTAAGACCTTTGTGACAAATACGCGTGAAAGCCCGTCCTGCCTGTGACTGCGGTAACCGATGACAGCAGCATGTTCGCGGCGCTTCTCCCAAAAGGCATTAAATTCAGACGGCAGTGTCTGACCGTCGCTGTCTGTCTGGAAAATATAGTCGGCATTCTCCCGTAATGCAAACTGGTATCCATACAGAACGGTTGATCCATGTCCCCCGTTCTTTTTTGATAATGGAAGCAGAAAAGAGAGTTCTTCGGCAAGGCTCTGAAGCTTCTCTTCAGTATGATCCTTGCTGCCGTCGTTAATGATAACAAGCTTTGACCGGTTGCCGATCTTTTCGACAATCTGATGCCATTCACGTGCAACGGTGTCGATGTTCATCTCTTCATTATAAGCAGGGATTATAATATAAAGATTATCCCCGGATACAGATTCATTTGTATGACCCAATGAGTTTTCAATCATTTTGATACCTCCCAAGTCCTGAATTATATTTTAGAAGAAAAATCTTTAATTACTTTTGCAGCAACATCAAGGGCTCTTTCTACTGCTGCGTCCATGTTGTAATATCGATACTCTGCCAGACGTCCGCATAAATAGAGATTATGAAAAGTGCGGCTGCGTTCAAAATATGCCCTGTATCGTTCCTGATTCTCTATTCCTGCAATTGGATAATACGGCGGCAGGGATCCGCCAGGCATATATGGCAAAGGATATTCCTTTAGAATGGTCGTATGGGCAGACCGTACCTGCATTGTTATGTGTTTGAATTCCGTGATTCTTGTAAATTCTTCGTCATTCGGATAATTTATAACGGATGCAGCCTGATAATAATCAACAGGGTGGTCTTCAAACCGCATTTCAAGACTGCGGTAGGGAAGAGGTCCGAATGTAAAATGGAACAGCTCATCTGCAGGTCCGCTGTAAATGACCGGTCCTAAGAACGGTTCCCCGTCAAGTGAGATCGTTCTGCTGTCAATATCAAGGCTGATATGGTCCATCACATCAGCATTAAGAAAAATATGAATGTCTGGATGATTAAGAAGATTTTCAAAAAGAGGTGTATAACCTTCTGCAGGCATCATTTGAATGGAATCTGAAAAATATCTGTCATCTTCACTTAAAACGACAGGGACCCGGTTAATCACGGATGTGTCAACCTGCGCGGCGGGAACACCCCATTGCTTGGCTGTATAATTTACGAATACATTTTCGAAAACAAATTCTCCGAACATGGAGATATCGGGATCATGATGCGATACAAGCTCCGAGACAGATACGCGGTCCCTTTCACCGAACGCACCCGTCAGTTTTGTTTTGAGCAGACGGGCAAGATCTTTTGAGAATAGCGCATCAATTGATGTAAAGTTGAACGGTATAGGCACCTGGTGTCCTCTGATCATGCCGAGTACCCGGTGGGTATACGGATAGAAAGAGGCGAACCTTCTGAGGTAATCAAAGACTCTCTGAGAATTGGTATGGAAAATATGAGGGCCGTACATATGAACACGAATGCCGTTTGAGCGGACATATTCATACATATTACCTGCGATATTGCTTCTTTTTTCGTATGCAAGAACAGAATAACCGGCTTCAGCTAATTCTCTGGCGGCTACGCTGCCTGCAAATCCCAAACCAACGACAAGCGCTGTCTTATTCATATTCATCCTGCCTTTGTCGAAAATATTACATTCAGATTCCTTTGTTCATTTTACCTAACATTCACTTAAAAAACAGCTATTCCTGATAAATCACAAATCGAATTGAAACGTCTTCACGTGTACTTTTAATAACAATATATATTTAATCCTGAAAAAATGAAACACGAAAACGTCTCTGTGATAGAATAACGATAAGCTTATTCATCTGCCGGAACTGACTTATGAGGGTTATATGAAAAAAAACAGACCCAGTCCACGGGATATTGCCCGGAAAAGGCAAGCCATAGCATTTAAAAGTATATTATTCGGCCTGGCGCTTATAGTCCTCCTGATCGGAATACGATCTGTATATGAGCGTTTAACTTCAGGCGAGGAATCACTTTCTGCTGCCTCGGGTTTGAATTCAGAATTACTGTCCTCAGGTTCGTCACTGTCTGTTTTGACGGACAGCATTTCTGTGACGCCTGCAAATACACAAGGGAATTCGCCGACCCCGGCCTCCTCAAAGGAAATATCAGACCAGACAGTTTCCGAGTCAACTCCGGCAACGTCTGCTGCTGCCAAAGAAGAGACAACAGCATCAACAGCTGAGACAGCAGCTTCAACAAAGGCAGCTTCAGGAAATACGGACGGCGGTGTTCCTGATCTTTCAGGGTATGTTGTTGTTCTCGATCCCGGTCACCAGCTTTATGCTAACAGTGACCAGGAACCGCTTTCGCCCAATTCTTCCGAAACCAAAGATAAATGTTCTTCCGGAACAGCCGGCGTATCAACGGGGAGGCCGGAATATGAGGTTAATCTGGAAATAGGACTTCGAATGCATGACTATCTGGAATCCCTTGGCTGTGAAGTGTATATGACAAGAACTTCGAACGATGTCGATGTTTCTAATATTGAACGTGCCAATATAGCCCTCTCGTACGCTCCTGATGTCTATATACGTCTCCATTGTGACGGTTCAACGAATACCTCATCCAGAGGCGTAGGTGTCTTTGTGGCTGATTCCGGTGCCTTTGCTGGCTCCCTTGCGGATTGGGGGGACATGCTGGGCAATTGTATTTCAGATGCGACAGGTGCGAACTATCGCGGCTGTAATGCAAGCAGTACATACAGCGGACTGAACTGGGCGACCGACATTCCCAGTTTCCTGCTGGAGATGGGCTTCATGTCCAATCCGACTGATGATGAACTTCTTTCTGATCAGGATTATCAACAGCAGATCTGTGAAGGCGTCGCTGAATTTGTTTCGAAAATGAATCAATTGTAAGGCCGGTGCCCCTGCTTCCTGTGAGACCGCAGCCCTTGCATCATAACCCGTTCTCTGGCATACTATATATTAGCTCAAGACATGGGGGCGTACTGGTTTCGACGGGGTTGTTGGGACTGGGAAAGCGGGTAGAGGATTCTCGTTGGCCTCTTAAAAAAACGGGATAGCAAGTAATTGCAAACAATAATACACAACTCGTAGCTGCTTAATCAGCCACGCATCTCTCCGTCCGATCTGCTGGACGGGTCAGAGATGTCAGATAGCAGACCTTACCTATCGGCAGGTTAAATTGGTAAACGCCGCACAATAAGCTTTGATGGTGCGATGTACTTATGAAGCTACCGGACGTTGCAGCCTGTCAGCGGGCTCGCTCCAGAGGGGAATACTCTAATCACTGACTGCACCCGGAGATGTCCCAGAGGATATGGTTTCGGACAGGAGTTCGATTCTCCTCGCCTCCACCACATGCAATGCCTGCCTGTTTATTATAAACAGGCGGGCGTTTTTTTTGTTCAATATGACAGAATCTCAATCATGAATTTCGAAAATGAAATAATTACATTGTCAGATTTGAACCATAAACGTGTGCTGTTTATGGAACATTCCAGCATATAATTACTTGTAAATATATATAAAAAGAAATACAATTAATTCAAATTATTAACTCATCTTATGTCATTTGTTTAATAGTCAGTGGAGGAGTCAGATGTGTAAGGATTTTCGTGAACTGATCGGAATGATGACACTCGAAGAGAAGGCTTCTCTTTGCTCCGGTCTGGACTATTGGCATACAAAACCGATTGAACGTCTTAATATTCCGGGTATCCTGGTAACGGACGGTCCTCATGGGATTCGCAGGCAGCCTGGAGAATCCGGCGGGGCGGGGATAGGGCAAAGCAGGGAGGCTACATGTTTTCCCACAGCCTGTACTACGGCATGTTCCTTTGACCGTGATTTATTATTTGAAATGGGCGAAGCACTTGCAATGGAGTGCATTGACCAGGAGGTATCCGTTTTACTCGGTCCAGGTGCAAATATTAAAAGATCTCCTTTATGCGGCAGAAATTTTGAATATATTTCTGAGGATCCATTTGTCACCGGAGAACTTGCGGCGGCTATCATATCCGGAATTCAAAGCAAACACATAGGCACCTCTCTGAAGCATTTTGCCGCAAACAGCCAGGAGAAAGCCCGTATGGTGTCAAATTCAATAGTTGATGAACGGGCTTTACGTGAAATATATCTGGCTGGTTTTGAGAAAGCCGTTAAGAAAGCAGCTCCATGGACTTTAATGTCTTCCTATAATCTGGTTAATGGCACATATGCAGGTGAGAATAAAGAACTTCTTACTGATATTCTTAGAAACGAATGGGGATTCGACGGAGTTGTCATGTCTGACTGGGGCGCCGTAAATGAACGTGCAGCAGCGCTTTCTGCCGGTCTTGAACTCGAGATGCCGCCGTCCGGCGGGATAAATGACAGACGGATCGCAGAAGCAGTCAAAAATGGCAGCCTGTCTCAAGATATCCTGGATATGGCAGTCCTGAGGATGATGGATTTAATTTTCAGGACAAAGAATAATCAGAGTTCTGCTGAGCAGCTTTATGAAAAGAATAATGAACTTGCCCGTAGAATTGCTGTTGAATCAGCTGTACTTTTGAAAAATGACGGGATGCTGCCTGCCTCACGGAAACAGAATATTGCTGTAATCGGAGCTTTTGCCAGATATACCCGATATCAGGGGAGCGGAAGTTCAAAGATAAATCCAACACAGGTATCAAGTGTCTATGATGCATTTACTGCTGGAGGCATACCATTTGAATATGCAGATGGATATCAGCTTTCTGAAGATGAAACTGACATAGAACTGCTAAATCATGCCGTTTCAGTATCTCAGGGAAAAGATATCGTTTTTATTTTTGCAGGCCTGCCCGAAGAATTTGAATCGGAAGGATTTGACAGGACTCACATTAACCTTCCTGCCAGTCAAAATAATCTTATTTCAGAAGTAGCCGGTGTAAATCCCAATGTTGCAGTCATCCTGTTCGGAGGATCTCCCTGCGCAATGCCTTGGATCTCTGCAGTGAAATCTGTATTGCTCTGTTATTTGCCCGGACAGGCTGCAGGACAGGCGGCTTATGACCTTCTCTTCGGGAAAGCGGTGCCCTGCGGGAAGCTGGCAGAGACATTTCCTGTTTTCCTGTCTGATAATCCGAGTTACCCATACTTTGGCGGTCCGAAGAATATTGAATACCGGGAGAGCATTTTTGTCGGATACCGCTATTATGATGCTTCTAATAAAGAGGTTCTTTTCCCGTTTGGGTTTGGACTTTCCTATTCTTCGTTCGCTTATCGGAATCTCACCCTGAGCAGCAAAGAGATTCTTGATTCTGACACACTTTCTGTAACTTTAGATGTTGAGAATACCGGAGATTATGATGCCCGTGAAATCGTTCAGCTTTATGTTGAGCCGCCTGAATCCAAAATATATAAAGCAAAAAAGGAACTAAGGGGATTTGCTAAAATAAACCTTGCAAAAGGGGAGACCGGAAAAGTATCATTTACCCTGGATAAAAGATCTTTTGCATATTTCAATATCAATATTCAGGACTGGCATGTGGAAAGCGGAACATATAAGATTCACGCAGCAGCTTCATCAAGAGACATTCGCCTGACCGCAGACGTTGATGTAACATCAACAGCAGGGAATGTGTCCGTGCCGGATTATCACAGGACCGCTCCTTCCTATTATTCACTTGAGAACAGCAGCCTTGTAATTCCGCAGCAGCAATTTGAAGCAGTATACGGGACAAAGATGCCGGTACCTTTACCTGTAAAAAGAGGATACTATCATGTGAATTCGACACTTTCTGATATTAGAAAATCTTTTATCGGAAGGTATTTTGCCAATACAATTCACAGGAGATTTACTGCACAATATTCTGCTGATTCAAGCCCGGATGAGATGCGGATGATGGAAGCTATGTTTGAGGATATGCCACTGCGGGGAATTGTTAATTTTTCAGGCGGTGAAATCGGATTTGCTTCACTTAACGGGCTTATAAAGATTATGAACGGTCATTTGATCAGCGGAATTATGCCATTTATATATGGACGGGAATGAATCTTCATTAAGCTCAATTATTAAATGAGAATCATTTGTCTATTTTATATGTGCAATATGCACAAAAAGCATGTCGTTATTTATATCTCAAAATGTAAAATCGTCAGTGCTTTTATTTTATTTTATGGTATCTTTACTATAGATGCATTTGGGTTTGTTTTTTTTGCATCGAAGAACATTGGCTTTCCTGTTTGGCAAGACAGGAACGAATCAAAAGTAAGGGGTGTGGGGCATGAGCATTACTACGGCATTTATCATGGCAATTACTGTTTCCTTAATTTCTTTTGGTGTGGCATTATATTTCTATTTCTGGGTCAAGAGACAGCCTTCTTCCAATGAAACCATTCAAAAAATCGGCGTCCTTATCAGCAACGGAGCCAATACTTTCCTGAAGCGCGAGTATGTGCTTCTTGCAAGATTTGCCGGTGTCGTGACTGTCCTGATTTTAATCTTTCTGCCGAAACCAATCTGGACGGGAAGCGCACAGGAAAATATACTGATGGCTTCTGCCTATCTCTTCGGCACATGTCTTTCCGCACTGGCCGGCAAAATCGGTATCACCGTGTCAACGATTGCCAATGTAAAAGCTGCTGAAGCGGCAACCAAAGGAATCAAGCCTTCATTTATGGCAGGATTCAGAGGCGGCGCTGTCATGGGCATGGCTGTTGTCGGTGCAAGCCTCCTTGGTGTAACAATCGTATTTATGGTATCAGGAGATGCAAGCGCCGTCTTGGGCTTTAGTTTCGGTGCATCAAGCCTGGCTCTCTTTGCAAAAGCCGGTGGCGGTATTTTTACCAAAACCGCAGATATAAGTGCTGACCTTGTTGGAAAAGTTGAACTTGGCATTCCGGAAGATGACCCGAGAAACCCTGCTGTTATCGCTGATAACGTAGGTGACAATGTCGGCGATGTTGCCGGCATGGGCGCAGATCTGTTCGACTCCAATGTCGCCTCCATGGCCGCCGCGCTGGTCATGGCAATCTTTCTTGATAAAGGATCTGACAGATACGCTACGATGGTATTCTGTTATGCTGCGATCGGTCTTCTGGCATCAGCCATCGGGGTTCTCCTTGCCCGTATGGGTAAGAAGGGCAGCCCGACCCGTGCTTTAAATATGAGCACGTATGTTACCACGGCACTGTTTGCAATCATGACGGCTCTCGTAACCTTCATTTTCTTTAACGTTGAATATGGCTGGAGAATATGGGGTGCAATGACTGTCGGACTTCTCGTCGGAACAGTCATCGGAATAGTAAGTGATTATTTCACAAACGATGCAAAACCACCCGTCCGTTATGTAGCCAATGCTTCCAAGTCCGGACCTGCCTTTACGATTCTCTCAGGTGTATCATATGGCTTCATAAGTGTATTCCCGTCTATCATCGGAATTGCCGTTTCTGCCCTTGCCGCTTACCAGATTTGTGCTCCTCTCGGAGATGATCCGGTATATGGCATGTTTGGAATCGCCATGTCGGCAGTCGGAATGCTCTCAATCGTTGGAATGATTATTTCCAATGATGCATATGGCCCGATTGTTGATAATGCAAGAGGCCTTGTCGAAATGGGCCATCTCGGAGATACGGCCCTTGAGATAACAGATCAGCTTGACAGCGCAGGAAACACAGTAAAAGCTGTTACAAAAGGCTTTGCTATCGGTGCTGCAGGACTAACAATCATTGCACTTCTCGGAACGTTTATGAGCGAAGTCAACATGGCTGCTGCAGAGAAGGGTCTTCAAGGAATAACGGGCTTTGATATTTTGAATCCTCTTGTTTTCTTTGGACTTCTTGTCGGCTGTTCCATACCGGCTGTTTTCTCTGCCATGCTTATGCTTGGCGTCGATAGAAATGCTCAGCGCATGGTCGCTGAGATTCATAGACAGTTCAACGAAATCGTCGGACTCAAAGAAGGAAAAGAGGGTGTTTCACCTGAATATGACAAGTGTATTGACATCGCAACTGTCGGAGCACTTAAGGAACTCGTTCCAGCAGGCATGATGGCCATTTTTGCCACTTTGGCAGTCGGCTTCATTGGCGGTGTCGAGGCTATCGGCGGATTCTTAGCCGGTAATATCATCGCCGGTCTCCTTCTGGCTCTCTTTATGTCCAATTCCGGCGGACTTTGGGACAATGCCAAGAAGTATATT
>DIEQ01000084.1:25656-55837 GCA_002418705.1 Mageeibacillus sp. UBA5770
CCGTCGGCGATCCCTTCAAGGATACAGCAGGACCGTCAATTAACACACAGGTCACTGTCGTTTCACTGGTCGCATCACTCATGGCAACCTTGTTCCTTACCTATAGTATTTTCGGCTGATTCAATCTCAGTTTGCTGAAATATTTTATGCGGTGTACTGCTTTTCAAAACAGTACACCGCATTTCTATGCTATTTATTTGAGTATGTTATAGCCTGCCGGAAAAAGAAACATGAATGATATGTGTTTTTAAGTTCAGAATGATAAAATACACTTATCCTTTTTTACAGGCGGAACAAATACCGACAGTAAATCCGCAGATAAGGTATCGTGTTTTTACAGGAGATTTGATGTATGAAATCGCAGAGCGGGCTGGATTCATTTTGGCCGTACGATTCAATAGATGAGCTATATTGTGAAAAGATTTTGCCTGAGTTTGGGCTTGTTCCATCCAAATGGCAGTTCACTTTGCCGTCGTGGAGATTTTTTCATGCGGAAAACCGGGATATGGTTCCCGTAGATTTTACGGAGCCTTCATGTAATGACAATTTATGGGATACAGTTGATCTTCCTTCTGTCTGGCAGCAGGAAGGGTATGGGATTCCTTCGAACCTCCAATATGATGCCGGCAGTAAAGATGAGGCGGGTAATTTAAGAAAACGAATACAGGCGAAGTTTGCCGCACTGTCAGGCAGTGAAACAGATGACGATGTCGGTGTGTACCGTACCTGGATAACGATTCCCCAGCCCTTTTTTGAACGGGCCGTTTATTTTCAGTGCAGCGGCATTCGAGGCCGGTTTGAGCTATATTTGAACGGGAAATTAATTACATCATCCGGAGCATGCTATTCTGCTCAGAAGATACTGCTGTCTCCGTTTTTCAATGGAGAGAATAATCTTCTTACCATTCTTGTGTACCGACTCGATTCTGACCGTCATGGACGCGTCAGAAGGGAGAACGGCACTTTTGGATACAGCGGAATATTCCGTATGCCTGAAATCATTGCAGAATCTTTTGTTGAACTGTCGATGGTACAGTTACATACATCATGGATTGACTCAGATCCACATCAGGATATCAATCCTTTACCTGCGCAGACAGAAACAGATATTATTGACGACGTACATACAAATGATGAACAAGAACTTTTGAGACGTGATCCCGGCGATAGAAGGGACGCGAACATTCGCATGCAGGTAACGCTAAAGAGCCATTCTGATCTAATGATACCGATTCGTGTTGAATGTGAGCTTGTGGAGGCAAGATTAGAATACGACTTATATCATCTTCCGGTTCATCCGGTATCCGTTCTTCAGGAGATGAGCGGCACAGTTGAGGGCGGCAGAGATCTGATACTTAATACTGAGTTAATTGCCAGACGCGTTCTGCCCTGGTCAGACCAGACACCGGGTTTATATGACATTGTACTATCTGTTAAGGATTTACACGACAGGGTGATCTGTGTAAAAAAGATGCGCTTTGGCTTTCGTACGACTGATGTCATTGCCCGTGTTTTCCATATCAACGATGCTGCACTGCCTCTTCGGGCTGTCAGGTATTTTTCCTTTGATCCGGTTGACGGCCTTGCGGTGTCTGCCGAGCGATTCAGGCAGGACATATGGCTTATCAGACAGGCAAACCTGAATACTGTTCTTGTTGCGCATTTACCTGCAGATCCGGTTTTTTACCGTATGTGCGATCAATATGGCCTTTATGTAATTAGTCAGGCTGATACAGCACATATTTTTCCGATGCTTGAAAGTCTGATGTCCCATCCCTGCATCGCATTCTGGTCCTTTGCACCACTCCATTTTGATGAAGCAAAATTTTGGGAAGTCAAGCAAAAACTCCTTCTGCTTGACGGTACAAGACCGTTTTACTGTGAAAAAGACAAAGCACTTACCTTATCGGATATTCCGCCTTTTCCTTGTGAGGCAGGGACTCTTTTCGGAGAGTGGTCAGATATTAGTATTGATAAGAGAGTTCTTCAGTCGAAAACTGAACCTGGACATTCCCTTTTCGAAACTATGCAGGGAAGAGCCAAAAGGGACAGTGATACAGCAGATTTTCACTGGATTCATCAGGGAGACCTGGAAGAGTACCATGAAAAAATGGATGTTCCCATTGCTCAGGGAGTTGTCGGAGCAGACCGGATACCTCATCCGATATATTTTGAAATCAAAAAGCAGTGTGAGACGCTGCAGATTGTAGCATCCGCTGACAGTCCTTGTGACCTTATCCTGGATAATCTGCACCCCATTGGTCAGACGCATGATCTTATTCTCTATTGGCAGCTTCTAATGGGGGGCTTTCGCATACGCGGCGGCAAGGGACTCATTGCTTCTATACCTCCCCTGGGAAGGCAGGAGATTCGTTTTCCGTTTACTATTCATGATTATTTGACAGCAGACCTGCTTTTCCAGGATCCTGCCTTTGCTCAGCTTTATGATATTACAGAGAATCACGAGCTTGTCCTGGATATTAGCGTCTGCCTTGCTGAAAGCACGTATTATGCAGACAGAGGACACGAAATTGCATTCTACCAACAGGTTCTGGTCGATGATATAGCCGGACCCGGGGAAAAAGGTTCGGTCCCTTCAGGACTTGACAATCTGCCGGCTGTTCCGGCTCCGACAGAACTTGCAGCGGCTGCTGGAAAGAACGGGCAGGGCAAGCTTGCTGTCAATACACGGCCAGATGCTTTAATGGTTTCGAATTCATCAATGCAGGCTTCATTTTCGAGAAATAGCGGCGGTTTATATTCTGTTCGTTTTGGAGGCATGGAATGGCTCGCAGGCAGCCTTACACCGAGTTTTTACCGTGCTGCAACAAACAGTGACAGATCAGACCAGTCTTTTGTACTTGCTGCAACTGTTTTTTCGAAAGAGACTGACTGGAGGACTATTCAGCATAATCTGCAATATGAAAGATTTCATTATGAGATGGAAGGACCGGATTTTTCTCTCATTTCCCATTATAAGAGTTTTGCATTTAAGGGAGAAGTCCTGGTGCAGTATGTGATGGGTAAAGACGGAAAACTTACTGTTACGCTTGCATGCACACCGCGATATGATTTACTCAGAAGCGGTTTTCGAGTTAATATTCCTCAGATAATGAATAGGCTCTCATGGTACGGAAGAGGTTTCCATGAGGCGTATCCGGACCGGAAAGAGTCAGCCCGAATCGGGTATTATGAAGCGTCTCCCGAGCAGCTATATCATAATTATGCCCGGCCGCAGGAGAATGGAAACCATTGTGATACGCAATATCTGATAATTTCTGACGGAAGCGGGAAAGGAATTATGATTACATCTGGTGACAAAGAGAAATTTTCTTTTTCTGCAGCCCTATTTGCACCTGAAGATATTGATGATTTTCAGCATCAGGAAGAGATGCCGTTGATGGATACATATGAACTGTTTCTTGATTTCTACCAGAAAGACATTGAGCGTACCGGCAGAGAAAATCAGCGGTTTCTGAAGAATCAGACGTACAGGGGGACGTTTATTTTCGAACCCTGGGAGGCCCCGAAATCAGTTCCTTCAGATCACGAATCTCCTTGAAGGTCAGGTAGCGCCAATCGCCGAGCGGCAGGAATCCCAAATCAATATTAAGAATTCGTGTGCGCTTGAGTTTGCGGACATGGTATTCGTGATATTCGCACATGCGGCGAATCTGCCTGTTCAGACCCTGCATAAGAATAATCCGAAACGTATGGCTTCCTGTCTGTATGATTTTGCATGGCATAGTTACCCTGTCGAGGATTGGGACACCGCTCTGCATGCTTTTTAGAAATTCTTTTGTAATTGGTTTATCAACTTCAACAACGTATTCTTTCTCGTGATGCCCTTCAGCCCGAAGTATTTTATTGACGATATTTCCGTCGTTTGTTAACAGAAGAAGACCTGTAGATGACTTGTCAAGACGTCCGATCGGGTATATGCGTTTATCAAAATGAAGGTAATCAATGACATTGTCTTTGTCACGTGTATCGGTGGTACAGGTAATTCCCAGTGGCTTATGAAGTGCAATATATACATAATCTTCATCCGGAAAAAGCGGCTTGCCATCGACACGGACAACCTGCCCCGGATGCACGCGTGTACCGGCGACAGCTGTAACATCATCAACTGTAACAAACCCGGCTGCAACATATTCGTCAGCCTTTCGCCTGGAGCAAAAGCCGCTGGAGCTGATGTAACGGTTAATACGGATGCCTTCCTCAGAAGTAGGCATATTCTCACCGGGAAAAATAGATTCAGGCATTAAAATATTCTCCTTGCACTGGGAAATCGGGAAATCAATACCACATTGTACCGTTAACACATTTTAAAGTAAATGTAAAAGTTGTTCCTTCGCCGTATTCACTCTGAACGGTGATTGTCTCTCCCATATAATTCAACAATTCCCTGGCGATGGAAAGCCCGAGTCCTGTACCCTTTTTGCCGCGTGCCCGGTCAGCTTTATAGAACCGGTCAAAAATATGATCAATATCATATTCATGAATGCCCTGACCGGTATCACTTACGGAAATCAGGACCTGATCGTGAGTTTCACCCATTTCTGTAGAAATCGTAATGGATCCGCCTGCAGGCGTATATTTTTTTGCATTGTCCATCAGGATGATCAGGATCTGTTCAACACGGTCGGGGTTACCCATAACGGTAGGGCAGGGACCGTTTTTGAATTCGACACTAAAGGTGATGGAAGCGTCGTTCATGATTGGCGTAAATTTGGCCTGGAGTTCGTTTATCAGCAAATTGAGATCAAACGGGAAGGTCTTGAATGCTATTGTTTTCGCCTGAAGGCGTGAGAGTTCGAGCATATCGTCAATCAGTCGTGACAGGCGAAGTGTCTCGTGCAGGATAATACCGTAATAACGCAGGCGGTCACTTTCATTGCGCACCATGCCGTCAGCCAGAGGCTCAACGAGACCGCGAAGCGCTGTCAGCGGTGTGCGCAGTTCATGTGAGACATTTGCGACATAGTCACGGCGTGTCTGCTCCAAATGCTCTGATTCTGAAATATCACGGAAAAATCCGGTGGCCCCGGCAACCTGATGATTGCTGTCGAATGTAGGCACTATGGTTGAAAGATACGCATTGTCCCGTGATTCGATTGTTCTTTCAACAGTAGTTCCCTGGACAATGCATTTTTGAAAATCTTCCCAAACATCTTCGAAAGGAATGAGCTGCAGACGTTCCGTAAAAAAATTTTTACGTTTGGCGTTCTCAAAGAGTGTTGAGATTGCCGGATTGGAATATACCGGTTTAAGATTTAAGTCAACAGAAACAATTCCTTCAGAAATAACGTCAAAGATTTCGCGAAGGCGATTTCTCTCAATTGTGAGATCTGAAATAGAGTTGGAAAGCTTGTCTGCCAGATCATTAAAAGACTGTGCCAGTTCTCCGATTTCACCCTTGATTTTTGTGTCGGCCTTGATAGAAAAATCACCCTGTCCCATGGAACGGGCGATGGTATTCATTTTCTGTATCGGCGTGACAAGCATCCGGGATGCAAGAATGACCGGGAGAAGCATGATAAAAGATACAATCAGGGTAGATATCAGAAGAACTTCAGAGAGACTTTGCCTGATTGAGTTTATTTCTGTCAGGGGGTCTGCAAGAACAACATATCCCGTGATGACACCTTCTGATATGATGGGGACCTGCACAACCATAATACTGGCATCACGGTCATCCCGGGGAATTACAAATATCTCATTATCTTTTTTGGTTTGGGAAAGCTTGTTTACATCGAGGTAAGCCTGCAGCTTATCCATCAGTGCGTTATCCTGATCTGATTCAGCAGTGGTACGGGCAATGCTTTGCCCGTTTTCGTCGCAGATAATAATATACGAGTCGACAAAGCTTCGATTGGTTAAGAGAGTGTTCAGATCATTATCAGTGAGATCGAGATCGGGTGTGCCCGCATAGTTCGAGGCAATTGAATCTGCGCGTGCCAGAAGTTCGGCTTTCCTTCCGGTTTCGAGAGTCTTTCCGGATGCAAATGCAAAAAGGAAAGAAGCAGATACGGCGGATAGAGACAGTGTTATCAGCATGATAAGTATGATTCGTCTAAAAAAAACACTGCGAAGCATCAGGTTGAGACCTCGAATTTATAGCCGACACCGTAAACGGTTATAAGAGACCAGGGCGCCCCTTCATAACATATTTTTTGTCTGATACGCTTGATGTGTGTGTCAACCGTTCGTGTATCACCGAAATAATCATATCCCCAGACAAGGGAGAGTATTTGTTCACGATCCATGACCTGGCCGAGATGCGCAGCGAGAAGGTGGAGAATCTCAACTTCTTTGGGCGTACATGATACGAGCTCGCCGTTAACCTTGACCTGATAATTATCCAGATTAATCTCCAGACCTTCAAATCGAAGAAGTGATCCAGTCTCCTGCGGTTCTGAAATGCGGCGCAGCACTGCTTTGATACGAGCTATGACTTCGCGGGGAGAGAAGGGCTTCACGATATAATCGTCCGCTCCAAGTTCAAGTCCGAGGACTCTGTCGATTTCTTCACCCTTAGCGGTAAGGAAAATGATTGGTGTGGAAAGCGTTTTTCGGATTTCACGGCAGACTTCAATTCCTGTCTTTTCAGGCATCATAAGGTCAAGAATAATCAAATCGGGCTTGTCGTTCATAACGTGCGTCAGAGCGTCTTTCCCGTCAAAGGCACTGGAATATGTGAAATGTTCATTTTCAAGGTAAATGCCCAGGGACTCATGCACAACAGGATCATCATCACAAATCAGAATATGTGGTGCTACTGCCATTTCATCACCTCATTATTTAGAAAATTGTTCGTGTTAGTCACATTATAATCGATTTTAATTGAATTGTTCTTTAATATTACAGAAAACAGAAAAATTATGGACAAATATGCACGTACACTCGCTAAATTTTGTTTTCAAGCCATGTTTTATACTTTTTTATCAGCCGGATCGGGCCATATGATTGTTTGGCTTTACGAAGACCGGGAAGTCCCAGATCCTCTTCACGGTTAACGGCATCAACTTGAGGAAACTCCTTCTGGAGAACCATCTGATTAATTGCCGAGTAGATACCGTGGATGGCCTGATCAGCCTTTTCAAAATGGATATATGTGCGGTTGCTGTTTCCCAGGCTTCCGATTGAGAAGGCACGCACCAGCCCGCCTGTACGGATCAGTCCGCCGTATATATTAAGCTGATCAAAATCTTCAAACAGACGGCGGATCATGTGATAATCACTTTCTGCGCAATTGTCGGGATCAAGATCCTTGGTCTTACACCAATCGGCGACCAGTGCGAGGCACTCGGACATGTCACCTTTTTTTAGTGAAGCATATTCATAATCCGGATACATCCGAATGAATTTATTGACATGGTTGCGCTTTTTATGAAGCGTATTTCCGGCAAGGCTGCGTAGCGCTTCGCCGTCGTACAGATAATCAGAGGAGTCTTCGTTGAAATAAGGTTCGGCCGAAAAGTGTTCGAGATTTTCGAAAAGAGGGAGCATAAATTCGTCAATACACATGACTTTGAGACGCCATCCGCGGCGCGTAAATTCATTACGGGCGGCTGTTAATATACGGTCAAGCTTAGCGGAATCAAGTTCGCCCATTGGCATGAGAAGATGCGGATCGGTAAAACACGCTCCGTCAGAAATTAAAAGGCAGCAGTCTTCGTAGACAGCCATTTCACTTCGGAACACCTCATCCCACGCTATTCTGCAGTTGAATGTCAGGTCGGTAAGTTCCGTCCCGGATTTTTTGTAATATGTATTATATACTTCGCGGTCACCTGACGTGAGACGATGAAATTGCAGTTCTGGCATATATTACTCCATTTTCTCTGATTATTTGTTTGGACTGATAAGAAGCTGATCATATATAAGTGAGGTTTTGATGCCGGTTCTGGGGGCGACAGCCGATACCGATCTGCCCTGCATCAGGTCAACAGCCATTTTTACATAATTGTTGCCTGCGAGTGCGGACACGTAGATGTTGCCCATCATTCGGGGATTTATTTCGAGGAGAAAAAAACGGCCCTGTACATCGGCGCGGAAGCTGATACAGACAACATAGGAAAGATTCAGGGCGGACACGATTTTTTCACAGCATGAGGCAAGAAATGAATTATCCCTGACTTCAAGTACGGAGGTCAGACCTCCTGTCATGCACAGATTAATTCGGGTTGTAATGCTGAGTACTTTGCCGTCCATGCAGAGAACATCACAATCCCACTCATCGCCCGGCAGGAACTCGCTGACCATGTAGGGAGGAATGGAGGCTTCCATACTGATCCCGGAGAGCATCTGCATGAGCATTGTCTCTGAGAGCGTCCTCTCCGGGCCCTGAAAAAATAGCATGGATGCATAATCGACACTGTCATCAATTACCCAGAAACCGGCTGCATCTTCACCTCTGCGGCGCTTGATACAGGGTTTTTTGCCTTCGCTTTTTATCATGTCGATGCCCTCGAAAAGTTCCTGCTTTGTGTCGGCCAGAAAGAAAAGAGGGGACAATGCAGCAAGGGCGGAATCTTTGCTGTCTCTGAGAAAAGAATAGAGTAGTCCTTTATCATTGGCAGTCTTAACGGCAGACAGGGGAGAGGAAAGAATTTTTGCACCTGTTTCGGCGAAGATTTGCGACTCATGATCCAGAAGGTCTTCGATGCCCTCCGAAACAATCGGGAAAATGATATCAACATGATCTTTTTTTAGAATGGTAAGCAGATCGTTCATATATCCGGGGCAGTCGTGTTCTGACACGACATAGAAAGCGTCAAGAATCGCCTGATGAGGGGTATGGGGATCTGTCGAAAGGCCAACGATTCTTACATCATTCGGATATGCCTCGCGAAGTGTCCGAATCAGGCCGGTGAATGCTCCGTCCGTAAGCAATACAGTTAACACTGGGTGATCCTCCTTTGAAACTCAACTTATATTGTACCCATTATTATTGTGGACTGCAATCATGGTGCCGACCCTGTGTGTCTCAAAAATTCGAAAAAATATTCGAAATTTGTCGTGCATCATTCCATATTTTGTCCTTTTTACTAAAAGCACTTGTTTAATGGATGCAGACTGCGATAATAGGTAAACGGTAATCATGAGTCTTACTTTTGGAGGAAATAAATGGCGAGTCGAACCGAAAGCATGATAACAAATATCAAATGCAGAGTTTCTGATATGAAAAATCGTTCGTTCAGGACGAATCATCAGCTTGCCCGCTTTTTGGCTGCTGAAGGTATACTTTTTTCTTTAATAATAATGCTTGCACACAATAATAATAATCTATATGCCTCACGTCTTGGCGCCAGTGCATCGGACCTCGGACTCATTGCGTCACTCCCGCCTATCGTCGGAATACTCACACTGATACCATTTGCAGTGATCACTGACAGGCTGCATAACAAAAAACCGATGGTTGTATTGTCAGCCGTGACACTTGGATTCCTTTATATCCTTGTCGGAATGGTTGCGTTTCTGGATGCTGACAGAATACCTTTTCTGATTATTCTGCTTGTTCTGGTCAATGTGCCCATGTCTCTGTATAACTCATCCTGGCAGGCGTTCTTCTCGGATGTTGCCGAGCCCTGTGACCGGAATCTTATTTATACACACAGAACACGCATGAGTACGGCGGTGGGCATCGCTGTCCCGCTGATTGCCGGGGCTATCCTTACCGCTGCTTCCGGCTCCGGCAAAATATTAGTCCATCAGATCTATTACTGGCTTGCGTTTCCTCTGGCTCTTGGTCAGGTTTTTGTACTTAACAAGATCAGGGGAGGGAATGCAGCCGAGGCGAATCATGTGCGCCTGTCTGATCTGGGGTCATCTGCTGCAACATTATTTCGAAGCAGGCGATTTCTTGGATTTCTCGGCGTTGCACTGCTGGTCTTTTGCGGCTGGGAACTTGACTGGTCCCTGTATTTCATCGTTCAGTTCAAATTTCTGCATTTGAATGAGGCACAGATGAGCATGATGGCGGTATTAGGTGCCGGCGCGCAATTTCTGACGATGGGACTGTGGAGCCGCCTGGTCCAGAAGAAAGGTGTCCGATTTGTCTTTGCCATTGGGGCATCGGGTCTGGCTGTATGCGGATTTGTTGTATTCTTCGCACTTCTTATGCCGGCACCGTACAGGATGCCTTTCTACTATATTACGCAGACATTAGGCAGCTCAACATTCAGCGCACTTCAGTTGTCCATGCTGCAGTGCCTTCTTGAAGCAATACCTCATAAGAATCGTGCGATTTCAATTTCCATATACAATACAATTATCTTGATTTCCAATGTCATCATGCCTTATCTCGGGATTTATATTTACACAGCTCAAGGTGAATCCGTTCAGGCTATGATTGTAACATTTGGTGTTGTTACCGCTGTCAGGGTTCTGGCAACAATTGCTGCACTTTACAGATGGTTCCGGCTGAGAAAACAAGAGGAACCCTTCGTCTAAAACCGCTCAAGGCGACTCTTTGTCTGTGTTTTGAGTGAATGGTTCCCCATGTTTTGCATATCAATTATGGCAATTCTTTTAAAGCTCGTGTATGATAAAAAACATTAGGATACACTGCTGCTAATCACCCAATAAACACTCGGAGGACAATTTATGAATAATCACCTGAGCCATCGGTCTGTCGTATTAGCATCCCTGCTGCTTGTGGGATCTTTTCTTCTTTCATCGTGCAGCTTAATTGGAAATCTGACGGGCGGAGGCGCTGCAGAAGGAATTAAGAAGGTCGTTGCATCCTATCTCGATGATATATCTGACGGCACATTTACGGATGACGAATATGAATCCGAGTATGCAGATGATAGTGCGTTTGCGGATCTGATTTTCGAGGAAGAAGACGTTATTAAAATAATGGACAGAGGCTTAACCCGAATAGAGTACACAATTGATGCGGCAGAAGGTTCTGTCAAAGAAGAAACAGGAACCTGTGACATAACCGTCACGGCTGTCGATGTCGAAGAAGTGCTGTCTGATCTTGAAGATGAGACCATTGATGCTGACATACTGATGGATGCCGTCAAAGACAAGGGTGCCCCTAAACAGGATTATGAGATTACCCTTGAAATGACATATGATTCCGATGATAAAGTATGGATTGTCAGTGACTCTGAACCTCTTGCCGAAATACTTGGTGTTCCTTATACCGAAATCACTTTTGGACCCTCTGAGGGAGATTTGATTGCGGTCATTGATACATTTATGAAGGCTTTGGCCGAGGGCGATACGGATACGATTGATGAGATCAGCCCATATTATGACTCATATACATTTTTCCCGGATCAAGAAGAAAATATAAAGAGTATGCATGAGAAATTTTACGGGAATATCTCATATCAGGTCACAGGCACTTCTTTCACTGACGAGACAAGTGCACAGATAGATGTTGCCATGTCTATTCCGGATATTGCTGCAATTATTGAAGAACTCTCGAATGATATTGATTTTATGGCAACTATTCTCAAGCCATATATGCTCGCTTCCATTCAGGGGGGGGATACCACAGCAGCTGAGACTGAATCACAGCTGATGTTCTATGACAAATTAGAAGCGCTGATGGTTTCTTCGGAATATCCTCCGATATCCGGTGATCTTGTTTTCAAGCTGGAAGCTGATGAAGAAACCGGAATCTGGGAACTGTATGAAGTACCGGGAGAACTCTATGATATTGATGCGGAACCCACCGGGTCGGACGAACTTTATGAAGAAGCATCCCTGCTTTCTCTGGATCTGCTGCTTCAGGACGGTGCCATTTCACAGGCGGACTATGATGCTGCCTTAGCTGATTATTATGGAGAAACCACACCTTCCTCCGTGGCCTCCCCTTTGGCGGACATTTATTTTACAGGATGGTATGATTATGATATCGGGGACTATGTGACTAGTTATGATTCCAACGTCGCAACTCTCCTTGAGTTCAATATCGAATTCTATTCTGAATGGCCGGGACTTACAGTCTATTATGATTGGTACAATGAAAATGCAAGCACACTCTGCTACTCGGATTATGAGGTCATGGAGAGCGGATTATATGGGATTTATCCATCCCTTTCATTTAACGACGGGGATCTGATTCCTGCAGATACGTATGAATTGGTTGTTTACCTTGATGACGGAACAATCCTGGCTGATGAAGTGATTACTGTATATTAACGCTGCTATAAAAGATATACGTTAAAGAGGCCGTCTCAGGTGTTCAGAGACGGCTTCTTTTTTGCTATAATAACTGGATATGTATGGACGGATTCGTATTTTGAGGAGTGTAAGCATGTTTCTAGCAGATAAATGGTCAGATTATGAATTGATGTATGCAGGAGAAGGGGAGAAATATGAACGCTGGGGTGACGTATTTCTTCAGCGCCCGGACCCGCAGGCTATCTGGCCGAAGACCGTTTCAGATGAAAAAGGCAGTCAGGGTTACTGGCCAAAGCCTCACGGTCTGTATCACAGGAGTGAAACCGGCGGCGGCTACTGGTCTACCGAACGTTCTTTTCCATCCAAATGGAAGATTACCTATCCGGCTGTCGGCGGAAAGCTTACTTTCATCATTGAACCTACGGGATTTAAGCACACGGGTCTTTTCCCGGAGCAGGCAGCGAACTGGGATTTCTGCGGCGATCTGATCCAGAAAGCCGTCGAGCAGGGACGTAAACCGCGAATTCTTAATCTATTCGCTTATACCGGCGGAGCTACCCTGGCATGTTCTGCAGCCGGGGCTGCCGAGGTTGTCCATGTTGATGCTTCAAAAGGCATGATAACACGCGCTAAAGATAATGTCGCCGCGTCCGGGTTATCTGATCATCTGATCCGTTTTATTACCGAAGACTGCAACCGTTTTGTCGAACGCGAGCTTCGCAGGGAGAGAACATATGACGGTATCATCATGGATCCGCCGGCCTATGGAAGAGGCCCTTCCGGTGAACTATGGAAGCTGGAGGATGCTCTTTTCCCGCTTGTTAAGAAATGTGCCGGGCTTCTCTCGAAAGAACCGCTTTTCTTTATTATTAATTCGTATACGACAGGGCTTTCCGCCCTTGTTCTGGAAAACATTCTGCGGCTTGCAGTCAAGCCGGAACACGGCGGTCAGGCTGCGGCGGATGAACTTGGACTCAGGGCTTCGAAGATGGATCTTATACTGCCCTGCGGTGCTGTTGGAAGATGGACGCCCGACTCTGAGAAACGCGGGGGACGGTAATGGATATACCTGAAATTCTGTATGAGGATAACCATCTTATTGTTGCCGTTAAGCCGGCCGGCATCCTTTCACAATCTGATATTTCCGGGGCTCCGGATATGCTTACAATTTTAAAAAAGTATCTGCGGGACACATATAATAAGCCCGGAGAAGCGTACCTTGGCCTGTTACACCGCCTTGACCGTCCCGTTGCAGGTGTTATGGTATTTGCAAAAACCAGCAAATGTGCATCCAGAATCAGTCTGCAGATCCGTGAAAGAAAGATGGACAAGCGCTATCGTACTGTAGTGCGGGGTGTCCCTGAAAAAGCAGAAGAGACGCTTCGCTCATTTATTGTCAAAGACGACACCCGGAATCAGGTGACTGTTTATCAGCCAGGCAAGGCAGGAGCGCTCCCGCCGAATGCAAAGGAAGGCGTTCTTTCCTATCGCAAAGTCGGGGAAGCACTGCGCGATGGCCCGGGAGGACCAAGAAGACTTGCCCTGCTTGAGGTACATCTGATTACCGGCAGGTCCCACCAGATCCGGGCTCAGTTGTCAGACGCAGGTTTTCCTATCCTTGGAGACAGGAAATATGGACCTGATGATCATTTTTACAGAGGCGAAATCTGCCTTGAGTCTTTTTCGCTGTCATTCCTTCATCCAATTACAGGTAAAACCATGACATTTGAACTTCCGATTTCTGATGATGATCCGTGGAACCTATTCAAAAATACTGACAGCCGCAGGGAGGAAATGATATGAGCAGGGAACAGGAAACTACTTCGGAATTATCCGAAGCCCAATATCAGAAGAATAAGGAAAAAATCAGGGAGCTTCTGCTGTCGACATCGCGGCCGGGTATGGAAAGACTTGTCGACTGGATTGACCAGAAGACAGATTTTTATTCAGCCCCCGCTTCAACCAAATATCATCTTGCATGCAAGGGAGGCCTTGCTCAGCACAGTCTCAATGTATATGAGCTGCTGTCTGCCAAGGTTACTTCGGGGCTCTTGGAAATACGCAGGGAAACAGTCATCATTACGGCCCTTCTTCATGACTTATGCAAGGTTAATTTTTACGTGATGGAGAAGAAGAATGTCCGGGAAGGCAGCAAAATCAATGCTTATGGCAGCGAAGTTGCAAACTGGGTCGAGAAAGAAGTATGGACTGTCCGTGATTCGTTCCCCGTGGGACACGGTGAAAAATCATGTTTCTATATTCAGAGTTTTATACGGCTGACTGATGAGGAATATGCGATGATCAGACTGCACATGGGTTCGGACAGAAACGGTTTCCCTGATCCTTTTACCGAAACGGCAAATATGTACCCGAGCGTTGTCGCAATACACACATCTGACATCGAGGCAGCATTCATTCTTGAGAATCGCAGTTGACATACACAAAGACTCGTTCATATAATAAAAAGTCCGACTCGGGGGAAATGTGCTTTATTGTGCCCATTACCACTGTCTGAGTCTGCATTATATAAGATATAGCAAGAGAGGGAATAAACATGTATAAAAAAGTTCCGACAGACATGAAGTTTGCCGATCGTGAGATGGATGTCCTTTCATTCTGGAAAGAGAATGATATTTATAAAAAATCAATTCGTCCCGAAGCGGACGGAACACCCTCGTTTACATTATTTGACGGTCCTCCGACCGCCAATGGCAAACCGCACATCGGTCATATTAAGACCCGTGTTATTAAGGATGTAATCCCGCGCTTTCATGCGATGAAGGGTGCCCATGTTGAATTCAAGGCCGGTTGGGATACACACGGCCTTCCTGTCGAGCTTGAAGTTGAGAAACTTCTGGGCATCAACGGCAAGCCTCAGATTGAAGAATATGGTGTAGAGCCTTTCATCAAAAAATGCAAGGAATCTGTGTGGAAATATAAAGATGAATGGGAACAGATGTCTGAGCGCGTCGGTTTTTGGGCTGACATGGAAAACCCATACGTCACCTATGACAATAATTATATTGAGTCAGAGTGGTGGGCATTAAAAACCATGTGGGAAAAGGACATGCTCTATAAAGGACATAAAATAGTCCCTTACTGCCCTCGCTGCGGTACGTCCCTTTCCAGCCACGAAGTCGCCCAGGGCTATAAGAATGTCAAAGAGACCTCCGTCTTCGTCCGATTTGCAGTTGCAGGCGAAAAAAACACATATTTTGCAGCGTGGACGACGACACCATGGACGCTTCCGTCCAACGTCGGACTCTGTGTCAATCCCAAAGAAGAGTATATTCTTCTGTCAGTACCTCAGGACCTTGACGGATCTGAACGCGAAACCCGATATTATATGGCCGGAGTTCTTGCAAATACGCTTTTTGAAAACTTCAGTATCCTTGACAGAAAGACCGGAACCGAAATGATCGGTATGGAGTATGAACCTCTTTTCCCTTACGCTGCAAATGCGGTTAAGGAGAGCAGGCTCCATGCATTCCGGGTTGTGGCAGATGAGTATGTCACGATGAATGACGGTACCGGTATTGTCCATATAGCACCTGCCTTCGGTGAAGACGATGCAAGAGTCGGCCGTTCCTTTAAGCTTCCTTTTGTCCAGCTTGTAAGGGAAGACGGTACGCTGCCCCCTGAGACGGAAGAATTTGCCGGGCTTTTTGTTAAAGATGCTGATCCCCTGCTTGTAAAGAAGCTGAATCAGGAAGGCAAACTCATTAAGAAGCACCCTTATGAACATGACTATCCGTTCTGCTGGCGCTGTGATACCCCTTTGATTTATTATGCAAGATCTTCCTGGTTCATTGGTATGACCCGCGTTCGTGATGCCCTGATGAAGAATAATCGCTCGGCACAGTGGTATCCGGAGAGCATCCGTGACGGCCGTATGGGCAACTTCCTCGAAAATGTTGTTGACTGGGGTATCTCCCGTGAACGTTACTGGGGAACTCCTCTTCCGGTCTGGGAGTGTGAATGCGGACACCGCCACTGTATCGGTTCAATTGAAGAGCTGAAAAGCCTTTCCAATGACTGCCCGGATGACATCGAGCTTCATAAGCCCTATGTTGACCAGGTTCATATCAATTGCGAAAAATGCGGAGCTCAGATGACGCGTGTTACCGAGGTTATCGACTGCTGGTTTGATTCCGGGGCCATGCCTTTTGCGCAATACCACTATCCTTTCGAAAATAAAGAATTTTTCGAGAAGCATTATCCTGCAAACTATATCTCTGAGGCTCTTGATCAGACGCGCGGCTGGTTTTATTCGCTTTTAGCAATCGGCACACAGCTTTTCGACAAGGCGCCTTTTGAGAACTGTATCGTAATGGGACTGGTTCAGGATAAAGACGGCATTAAGATGAGTAAGCATAAGGGGAATGTTGTCGATCCGTGGGACGTCCTGAATAAGCAGGGAGCAGATGCTGCCCGCTGGTATTTCTACAGTGCCAATGCGCCTTGGCTTCCAAGCCGTTTTGCTGACAGCACAGTCTCCGAAAGTCAGCGTAAATTCATGGGAACCCTCTGGAATACCTATGCGTTCTACATCATGTATGCCAATATTGACGGTTTTGACCCGGCAAAATACAGACTTGATATGAATCTTCTTCCTGCCATGGACAGGTGGGTTCTGTCACGCCTTCATACACTGGTAGCACAGGTTGATGAGAAGATGACCGGATATGACATCACCGGTGCCAGCCGTCTGATGCAGGATTTTGTTGATGAGCTCTCCAACTGGTACGTCAGAAGGAACCGCGAACGCTACTGGGGCAAGGATATGACCCAGGACAAGATAAACGCTTATATGACTCTTTATACAGTATTGGAAGTATTTATCCGCGTGGCCGCACCGTTTGTTCCGTTCATCACCGAGTCCATTTACCAGAACCTTGTCAGAAGTCCTTTCCCGGATGCACCTATTTCAGTGCATATGTGTGACTACCCTGTATCTGACCCTGCTTTCATTGATGTAACGCGTGAAGAGCAGATGGATGTTGCACAGCATGTTGTCTTTATGGGCAGGGCATGCCGCAACACGGTATCCATTAAGAACAGGCAGCCGCTGTCGCGACTCTATGTTGTAGCACCTAAGGCAATTTCGGAGGAATATGCACTGATCATCAGGGAAGAGCTGAACATCCGTGAACTTGTTTATCTTGCGGATGCGGCCGAGCTGATGGATTACCGGTTTAAACCGCAGCTTCGTACGCTCGGTAAAAAGCTTGGTTCAAGGCTAAATGCTGCAAAAGAATTGATTTCTGCTCTTCCCGGACGTGAAACGATTACCGCTCTCCGTGAAGAGGGATCCGTTACGATTACGATTGACGGTGAAGATATCATTCTTGATACGGAAGACCTTCTTGTTGAAAATGTTCAGCCTGAAGGACTTTCCACACAGGCTGACCGTGATTATACTGTCTCGCTCGATACAACACTGACGGATGAATTGATTGAAGACGGATTTGTCCGTGAAGTCATTTCAAAAGTTCAGACACAGCGCAAAGAATCGGGATTTGAAGTAACGGACCGCATCCGTCTTTGCTATACCGGCAACGAGCGCGTTGCACAAATAATTGCTGCTCACAAAGATTTTATTGCAGAAGAGGTCCTTGCGGCTGAAGTTGTTGCCGGAGAAGGCAATAATCCGCGTGAATGGGATGTGAACGGTGAGATCTGCGTGCTTTCTGTTGAGCAGGTTCTTGTCGGAGGAAGTCTATGATTTATTACCTGATTAGATCCGGCGGTTCGATTCCGGAAATTTTGATAATGGGCTGCATACTTGCAATCGTCCTTGTGTTTTCTTTGTCTATTCACGAGGTTATGCATGGCTATATTGCTTATAAGATGGGTGACGATACAGCTCAAAAAATGGGTCGGCTGACTCTCAATCCCCTGGCTCACCTGGATCCTTTCGGGACCCTTATGATGCTGCTTGCAGGATTTGGCTGGGCCAAGCCTGTACCGGTCAATTACGGTAAACTTACACGTTTTAAGAACCGGTATATCTCTATCCGTCTTGTAAGTATTGCCGGTGTGACTTCTAACTTCCTGATCGCTGCGGTATCATACTTTCTTTTAGTGTTAGTGCAATTTATTAGTGTAAGTGCCGGAATTCTTAATGAATATTCTCAAATCGGCTCTTCGATGTCCCTGCCGGCGACGCTGCTTCTGGTGCTTGTACTTTTGTTAAACTACATGTATATCTTCAACCTTATGCTTATGGCATTTAACCTGCTTCCAATCCCCCCACTGGATGGATACCATTTTATCGAAACATTCCTTCCTTACAAATGGAAACAAAAGCTTGCAGGATATGAGAGAAACATTGGTTTTATCCTTCTCCTTCTGATCGTAGTCGGAAATATGTCCGGTTTCAGCCCGCTCGGTGCGGTTATTGGTTTTGTTCAGACACCCTTTAAATTTATTATTGAAACACCTGTCGATGCACTGGCGGAATTGCTTAGCCGCATTCTTTAAGAATAGAGATAAAAGATCGAATATACGGAGGCATATTAAAAATGCAGAAGAAAACGGTACTGTCCGGATCACGCCCGACCGGAAATATTCACCTGGGAAATTACTTCGGCGCGATTGAAAACTGGGTAGCCCTTCAGGAGCAGTATGAATGCAATTTTTTTATTGCTGACTGGCATGCACTTACGACCGGTTATGCCGATACGCAGGATCTGAAGAAGAATACAATAAGCCTGATGGCAGATTTCATTGCCAGCGGCCTGGATCCGGAAAAAAGCACACTCTTCCTGCAGTCTGAGGTAAAGCAGCATGCAGAACTTTATCTGCTTTTATCGATGAACACGCCTTTGTCCTGGCTGGAAAGATGCCCGACATATAAGGATCAGCTAGCCAATCTGAAAGACAGGGACATCACGACTTATGGATTCCTCGGATATCCTGCACTGCAGGCAGCGGACATTCTTATTTACCGGGCAGATTATGTCCCTGTCGGTGAGGATCAGATTCCTCATCTTGAGATTACCCGTGAAATGGCGAGGCGTTTTAACTTCCTGTACAGCAGGGAAGTATTCCCGGAGCCTCTGCCTCTTCTTACCAAAGCAAAAGTCCTTCCCGGAACGGACGGACGTAAAATGAGCAAAAGCTACGGCAATACGATTGCTCTTGCAGATACGCCGGACGAAGTGAAGAAGAAAGTTATGAGCATGATTACTGATCCCGCACGCATCCGAAAGGATGATCCGGGACATCCCGATATCTGCACGGTTTTTGCATTTCACAAGGTCTTTAACGAAGAGATGGTTCCGGAGATTGAGGAGCAGTGCAAAGGCGGCTGCATCGGGTGTGTTGCCTGTAAGCGCCTTCTACAGGAAAAAATTGCTGTTTTCCATACGCCGATCCATGAAAAACGTCAGGATCTTCTTAAAGATGAGAAACATCTGATTGAAATCATTAAGGACGGCTCACGCAAAGCATCCTTAAAAGCCGAGGCAACGATGGAACTTGTACGCGACGCTGTCCATATCGGTATTTGAATCAGTTTTGACTGCGGTTAAAAAACGAATCGGGGGGTGAGCGAGGATGCCTTTACATCCGGTACCTGAACTGAAGATCAGGCAATTTGAAGGGCCTCTGGATTTACTTTTCCATTTAATTGAAAAGAACGATATTGATATATATGACATTCCGATAGCTGAAATCACTGACCAGTACATGGTATTCCTAAAGGATATGGACACGCTGGACATGGAGGTCGCTTCGGAATTTCTTGTCATGGCAGCAACATTAATTCATATTAAGTCCCGGATGCTCCTTCCTGACAAAAAGGCTATGCTTGCCACTGATGAAGATGATCCGCGTGAAGAGCTGGTTATCCGGCTTCTGCAGTACAGGCGCTGTAAAATGCTCGCTTTGGATTTGCGGACCCGTTATAAAAAATATGCAAATTGCATTTGCCGGCTGCCGTCAACACCGGCTTCCCTGAATATTTCCATTGTCCATCCGCCGCAGGAGTTTGACCCCGAATGCTTTGAAAAAAGCGTTTCCGTAGTTTGTTCTAGAAATGAGATGCGTTTTGCTGATCTTTCTTCTAAAATTACGCATATTTTAAAGCGCGATAAAGTGTCAGTTCGTGATAAAATGAAACTTGTATGGCAAAAACTCGTATCAAACGGGAAAATATTCTTCCATGAAATTTTTCCCGCGCAGGGTACAACCAAAATTGAAAAAGTTGTGGGATTTCTGGCTGTTCTCGAACTGCTTCGGGGAAATCAGATTTCTGCTGTGCAGGATCATCCCTTTGACGTTATTCTGTTATCACAGATCAAAGATCACCCGATGCGTGAGAGCCATCATATTACTAAAGAGGTTCCTGCTGCGGTGAAGGAGAAAAACGAATATGACTGATGATGTGTCTAAGGATTTCGCACTGACAGTTCAGGAGCTTCCGGCTGCGCTGGAAGCGATACTGTTTGCTGCCGGCGATCCGGTCAGTATCAGCCGATTAGAAGAAATTACCGGTGTACAGAATGAAGTACTGCACAAAACACTTGCAAAGATGGCTGCAGATTATGAGAATAATCCGTGGGGCGGACTTCTGATTCGCCGTCTTGAAAATGAATATGTTATGTGTACAAAACCACAGATGAAACATGTTTTTGAAAGAATGTTTCAGCCAAAGAGCCGTCCGCCCATGTCCCAGGCGACTTATGAGACTCTGGCTGTAATAGCGTATAACCAGCCTGTCACACGCGCTCAGGTTGAAGCTGTCCGCGGCGTGAGCAGCGACAGCATTATCAGCCGGCTTCTCGACCGGGGGTGGATTAATGAATGCGGATCCCTTGATGCACCCGGACGGCCGACTCTCTTTGAGACAACACAGCAGTTTCTCATGGAATTCGGCATTGCATCGGTTGCCGAGATGCCCGCTATTGATCTGATGATGTACGGCACAATCCGTGACCTTGAAGACTCTCTTGAGACGGCGGCAGGAATGAAAGATACCCGGCAGCTGACCATGGAGCATCTTTCGGACAGTTTGTTTCCTTTAAATAACTCAATGAAATAGAGAACTATGTTTCACAAGTTTTGGTATGGACATAATATGACTAGAAAGAGGTGATTGGATTGGGTTCTTCGGAAAAAATGGCTGCCTTTCTTGAAAAGTCAGCTTCAAATCAGGACAGCACGTATTCAGACAGACTTTGCTATTCCCGCCTGATGACGCTTTTTGACCCTGACAGTTTTGTAAGTCTGGATAACAAAGTGGTGTCCCGCCCTTTTTCTGCGGTTTTTGAAAGACCGCAGGTTGAAGGTGACGGAGTTGTGACCGGATACGGAACCATCGGCGGAAGACTGGTTTTTGCTGCTTCCCAGGATCCTGAAGTGTATGGCGGTTCTGTCGGCCGTGCACACGCAATGAAAATTGTTAAGGTCATAGATATGGCTTTATCGTCCGGTGCCCCTTTTGTCGCATTATACAGTTCTGGCGGTGCCCGGGTCGAAGAAGGTGTTCTTGCGCTCGAAGGTCTCGGGGCAGTATTGTCTGCACTTAGTGAAGCGAAAGGCCGCATTCCTTTAATAAGCGCCGTTTTGGGACCATGCCCGGGCGGACTTGCCCTGGCCGCTGCTAAAAGTGATTTTATTCTGTTCTGTGAAGGTGTGTCCGGGATGTATATGAACAGCCCTTCCATAACGGCTGCACAGTCGGGCGAATCTGTATCATCTAATGATATCGGAACGCCTGAATCTCATAGGAAACTCACCGGACTTGCTTCTTTTGTCCTTGCCGACGAAGAAGACTGTCTCCTTAAAATTCGTGAACTTCTTGATTATATTCCGGTACTTTCCGGTGATATTGCTGCATTTTCACGCGATGCTTTCTCTCAGGATGATTCGAACCGATCAAGTGAAAAGCTTAATGAAATGGCAGCCGGAATGGATGGTGAAGCCCTTGATATGCATGCCGTCTTCTCTGAGATTTCCGACATGCAGGCTTATCTTGAAATCGGTGACGGCTACGGTACTGACATGCTTGCTGCTTTTGCCAGGCTTGACGGCATTACAGTCGGCCTTATCGGCAACACTGCGGGCCGCATGACTGAAGCCGGTGCCAGGAAAACGGCGAAATTTGTCCGCTTCTGTACCGCCTTTATGATTCCTCTGGTTACTTTCACGGATGCCGAAGGTTTTGCTATAGGGTCCGAGATTGAAAAATCCGGCATTCTGGAAGCAGCGGCTGATCTTGTCAGTGCATTTTCGGATTCTGATATCCCTCGAGTCGGTGTTCTGGTCGGAAAAGCAATCGGAACCGCTTATCTGGTGATGAACAGCAAGATGCTCGGAGCGGATATGGTTTTTGCATGGCCGACAGCTCAGGTAGCAATAATGTCGGCAGACACTGCTGCAAACATCCTTTTCCGCAACGAAATTGCAGCAAGCGAAGATCCGATTGCTGCCCGAAAAGCAAAAGTTGAGGCATATGACAGTGAGATTTCCAATCCGGAAGTTGCTGCCGGATACGGACAGATAGATGAATTGATTATTCCTTCTGTCACCCGGCCGCGTATTATCAGTGCCCTGGACATACTTCTGTGTTCGTATCCGATGGTTGAAAAAGAATAACTTCTTTGAAAGATGGAGGAAGAAAGAATGCTTAAGAAATATAAAATCTCAGTAGATGGTAAGTCATATGAAGTAGAAGTTGAGGATATTGATTCCCGCGCTTCCGTAAACGCCCGGTCAGCCCCTGCAGCGGCATCGGTTTCCACTCCTGTAGCTCCTGCGGCGCCTGCCGCCCCGGCTGCCCCGGAATCTCCTGCCAGACCTGTATCCACAGCTGCTGATATTAAGGGAGAAACCCTCCGTGCTCCGATGCCCGGTACGATTCTGTCTGTCGCTGCATCGGTCGGACAGAGCGTAAAGAGAGGCGAAATTTTACTCGTTTTGGAAGCTATGAAGATGGAGAACGAGATTGTGGCGCATATTGACGGCACCGTTTCCGCGATTTATGTACAGAAGGGATCGACGGTTAATGCCGGCGATGTTCTGGTTGCATTTGCCTGAACAGGGCAGGGAGGACAAGTATGGTAAAGATAACTGAAACTATTCTTCGTGATGCGCACCAGTCACTGGCCGCAACACGTATGACGTTTGAAGAGATGGAACCGATGCTTGCCGATCTTGACAAGGTCGGCTATAACGCACTTGAATGCTGGGGCGGAGCAACCTTTGATTCTTGCGTCCGCTTCTTGAACGAAGACCCGTGGGACCGCCTCCGCAAGATACGCGCAGCCTGCCCGAATACGAAGCTTCAAATGCTTTTGCGCGGCCAGAACCTTCTCGGATACAAGCACTATGCAGACGATATTGTTGATTCATTTGTTGAGAGATCGGTAGCAAACGGGATTAACATTATCCGGATATTTGATGCTCTGAATGATTACCGCAATATTGAACGTTCCATGGCAGCCTGTAAAAAAGAAGGCGGTCATGCTCAGGCTGCTATTGCATACACAACAAGCCCATATCACACAAACGAAAAATTTGCCGCTGACGCAAAGCGTCTCGAAGAGATGGGTGCGGATTCCATTTGTATTAAGGATATGGCGGGGCTTTTACTTCCGTATGAAGCCTATTCTTTGATTTCAACAATTAAAAAAGCAACCAGACTTCCGATAGAACTGCACTCACACTACACGTCAGGCGTTGCATCCATGACATATCTAAAAGCCATTGAAGCCGGCGTCGATATTGTTGACTGTGCTTTATCACCTTTGGCTATGGGCACATCCCAGCCGCCGACGGAGCCGCTTGTTGCGACTCTTCACGGTACCGAGTATGACACAGGCTTAAACCTTGATCTTTTGTCTGACATATCTGCATATGCTACAACGATCCGCGAAAAGTGGATTGCTTCCGGACTTATTGATACCAAGGTTCTGGGTGTTGACGTAAATGCACTTAAGTATCAGGTTCCGGGCGGCATGCTCAGCAATCTTGTTTCACAGCTGAAGCAGGCCGGAAAGTCAGATAAGCTCATGGAAGTTCTGTCCGAAGTTCCCCGTGTCCGTGAAGATTTCGGATTCCCGCCCCTGGTTACGCCGTCTTCTCAGATCGTCGGTACACAGGCCGTCATGAATGTGATCACCGGAGAACGATATAAGATGGTTCCAAAGGAGTCCAAAGCTGTGGTTAAAGGCGAATACGGCTGCACGCCAGCTCCGATATCCCCCGAGATCATCAAGAAGATTCTGGGTGACGAACCGCAGATTACGCACAGACCTGCTGACTCCATTGCCCCTGAACTCGAGAATGTTAAGGCACAGATGGGTGAATACCTTGAACAGCCGGAAGATGTCCTTACCTGGGCCATGTTCCCGCAGGTTGCCGAAAAGTTTTTCAAGCAGAGGCAGGCAACTCTTCATAAGATTGACAACCAGATCGGAAGTATAGATCAGGCTTATCAGCCTGTCTGAACCCGTAAGGCAAAATGAACAGCTGAAATGAAAGTTTTCTTAAGGAAACTTTCATTTTTTGCGTTTTTATCATGTATAATAAATGAACAATTCATCTGATTTTAATTCGGAGGAGCATGCAAATGCAGCAAAAAGATACGGAAAACCATGAAATGAAGTTTTCAAACCTTGTTGAACATATTGAATCTGAGATGCCCAAAATGAGCAAGGGACAAAAAGCAATCGCCCGGTTTATTCTTTCAGATTATGAGAGAGCCGCATATATGACCGCAGCTAAAATCGGCGAAGAGGCCGGTGTAAGTGAATCCACTGTTGTCCGCTTTACGATGGAACTCGGATATGAGGGCTATCCTCATTTTCAAAGACTTCTTCAGGAAGAACTTAAGGTAAAGCTTACTTCTGTACAGCGCCTGAATGCCTCCCGCCGATATACAAACGACTCGCAGGTCTTAAGTTCTATTCTCCAGGCCGACATAGATAATCTTAAAAATACTTTTGAAAATATTAATGAGGCGGCATTCAGCAAGGCTGTTGAAACAATCCTCGGAGCAAAACGCATTTTTGTAATGGGGCTGAGAAGCTCGGCTCCGCTGTCCTCGTTCATACATTTCTACTTTACGCTTCTTTTTGACGATGTCCGCCACATTCACAGCAACAGCGCAAATGAAGTTTTCGAACAGATTTTGCCGATCGGACCGGGTGATGTATTGATCGGGATCAGCTTTCCACGGTATTCGATGCGCACAATACAGTCTATGCAGTATGCCAGGCAGCGCGGTGCCGCCGTCGTTGCCATAACTGACAAGGCAGATACTCCGCTTGCCCATCAGGCGGATGTAGCGCTTTATGCTACTTCTGACATGGCTTCTTTTGTCGATTCGCTTGTTGCTCCGCTGTCCGTAATCAATGCCCTTATCGTCGCCCTTGGCATGCGTAAGCGAGATCACATTGAGCAGACTTTCGAGGCTCTTGAAAATCTCTGGGATGAATATAAAGTATATGACAAAGGTGAAGACCGAAAAAGCGACCTGATTCTCTAAAAGAATTTACATGGAGAAAAAGGAGATTATTCTAATGAAAGATGTAATAGCAAACAGTAAATTAGCTGCTTCAGCAGCAATACGGATTGCATTGACCAACACGAGGGAAGAGGAACACGAGCTCAAGGAACGTTTTCACAGCGAACACATTCACGTTGCCGCAGCTGATTTCGGCGGAGAATTTATTTCTTCGGTTTCCAAAATTATTGAGCGGACGGTAGTCGCTGCCAAAAGAGAAGGCATTATCGGTGAGACTCATAATGAAGAAGGAGCACTCGCAGGCGCCGCCCGTGAGGCGATTTCACAGATTACATCGAAAGCCATCGGGTTAAATGTCGGCGGTAAAATAGGCATTGCCCGCCTTGGAGACCACATCAGCGTATGCTGCTTCTTTGGGATCGGACTTCTTCATCTGAATGAAATAGCGATCGGACTCGGACACCGGGCGATCTGAAAGGATATAATCATGACTCATTTGCAGATAGCAATTGACGGACCATCCGGTTCCGGTAAAAGCACACTTGCCAAAGCAGTATCCAAAAAACTTGGAATCCTTTATCTCGACACAGGCGCTATGTACCGTGCCTGCGGACTCAAGGCAATTCTATCCGGTATTTCCCCGAAGGATGAGGAACTCGTCGGAAAAATGCTGGAAACACTCGATATCGATATACGGTTTGTAGACGGTGAACAGCGAATTTTTCTTGATAAACGGGATGTGTCCTCAGATATCCGCACACCGGAAGTATCAGTCGCCGCTTCGGATATTTCAAGCCTTCCTGCAGTCCGGATTAAAATGGTCGCGATGCAGCGTGAAATAGCAGGGGCGAGGAGTGTTGTTCTTGACGGCCGCGATATCGGCTCATATGTCCTTCCTGATGCTGATTACAAATTCTTTCTGACTGCAGATCCGCAGGAGCGTGCCAAAAGGCGGCTTGAAGAACTTGCCCTTCGCGGAATTACCACCCAGACATATGAGGAAGTACTTGCCGATATTCGCTACAGGGATTATCAGGATTCCAACCGTGCTTTTGCTCCGCTCGTCAAAACGCCGGATGCCATCGAAATTGACACTACATTCAATACACAGGAACAGACCCTGGAAGCACTTCTGAAGAATCTTCCCCGTGATCTGATTAAATCACCTGATTCTCAGGGAGCGTGCTGATATGCATCTGACACTTGCAAAATCATCCGGTTTTTGTTTCGGAGTTGATCACGCTGTCAAGGCGGCCTACAAATGCCTTGCAAATTCTGAGCGGAAAATGCCTACTTATATGCTTGGTGCAATAACGCATAACGAGACGGTTGTTTCCGATTTGCTGTCACAGGGCATGGTACTTGTAGAAAACGTAAGCGAAATTTCTCCGAACAGCACGGTGCTTATCCGGGCACACGGCATATCACCGGCTATTCGGGCGGAACTGATTGAGAAGGGCTGCGATGTAATCGACTGTACCTGTCCATATGTTGAAAAAATCCACCGGATTGTTCGCCGGGCTGACCGTGAAGGAAAGCAGGTGATTATAACGGGAGCTAAAGGCCACCCTGAAGTTGCCGGTATTTGCGGTGAGTGCAGCAGTGAAGTATGTGTCATTAGCAGTGCTGATGAACTCAAAGATATTCATTTAAGCGGCAAAGACAGCATTCTTGTATCGCAGACTACCTTTTCGGCAGAAGAATTTGACAAAATCCGTGAAAATATAAAGAATAAAATTGCAAACGACCAGATTTTTGATACAATATGTAGTACGACTGTAAACAGACAAAAAGAAGCCCTTGAATTAGCTGCCTCGTCAGACTATATGTTTGTCATTGGTTCAAAAGGCAGTTCTAATACCATGAAGCTCTTTGAAATCTGTAAAAGTCATTGTGCTAAAACGTATCTGATTGGTAACGCGGGTGATCTCGCGAACATACTTACGGAAATCGATCTCACATCAGAGTCGGTCTCCATAGGAATTACCGCAGGTGCGTCTACGCCAGAATGCATAATCAGGGAGGTTATCCGAACAATGAGTGAGAACGAAGCCATGGCAAATCAGGAACCAATGGACATCAATTTTGGAGACTATATTGACAGCATTCCTCAGCTGAGGAAAAATGCGACTGTGAAGGGAGCTATTACTTCAGCTGATAATGAGTACGTATACGTTGACGTCCACGACAAGTCTGAAGGAAGGATTCCCCGTCATGAATTCGCCAATGATCCGGATTTTGATCTGGAGACTGCAATTGCAGAACACCTCGAGATCGAAGTGTATGTGCGCAGTGTCCGTAACTCAGACATGGGTAAGGAGATTTTACTTTCCAAGGCACATGTAGATTTTGGCAAGTACAAGACGCAGATCGAAGAAGCCTACGAGAACAAGACTCCTGTAACCGTAAAGGTTACCAATGTTGTCAAAGACGGCGTTATTGCAACGTTTGGCGGCGTGGATATTTATATTCACCGTACGCAGCTTGAAATGGCCGCAGTTGACGATCTTGATTCTTACAAGGGCAAGACAATCCAGATTTTAATTACACAGTATGATCCTGACAAGAGACGCCTTCGCGTTTCCGGATCACGCAGATCACTGCTCAACACGCAGCGTCGTGCTAAAGCAGAGGAAGTATGGGGCACAATTCAGGTTGGCGCTCAATACGAAGGCATCGTGAGAAGCCTTACTGATTTCGGTGCATTCGTAGACATCGGAGGAGTGGACGGTCTCGTTCACGTGTCCGAGCTTTCATGGAACCGTATCCGTCATCCTTCCGAAGTTGTTTCTGTCGGACAGACTATTTCAGTATTCGTTAAGGATTTTGATCCTGAGAAGAAGCGCATCTCCCTTGGTTATAAGAAGCCTGAGGATGATCCGTATCATGACATCGAAGAGAGATTCCCTATCGGATCAATCGTTCACGGCAAAGTTGTCCGTATGTTCCAGTTCGGTGCCTTTATTGAGCTCGAACCGGGTCTTGATGCCCTCTGCCATGTATCCCAGATTTCAAACGTCCGCCTTAACAAGCCGGATGATGTTCTGAAGGAAGGCATGGAAGTTGATGCACGCGTTCTTGAAGTCAACAATTCTGCAAGACGCATCAGCATCAGCATCAAAGAAGTTGAGCCGATTGACCCTGAGACACCTGCTGAAGCAGCTGAGCCTGTCGCAGCTGTCGCAGCTGTCGAAGCTGTCGAAGCTGTCGAAGCTGTCGAAGCTGCTGAAGTTGCTGAACCGGCACCGGTTGAAGCTGTACAGGAAACTCCTGCCGCAGTCGAAGAATAAGCAATTCGTTACATTCTGTTAACAAACGAAGCGGCTTTGTCCTTTTTTAATGAGGACAAGGCCGCTTCGTTTATTTAGTAAATTCATAATGCTTTGATTACCAAAATATAAGTATTTTGCTTTAGCCGCTGCGGTGTTTCTTCGGAAAAGAATTCGAAAACTCAATATTTTCTAGCAACTTTTACTTAAATATGAATTGCAAATACTTTGAACAAATGTTACATTTAGGCAACAGGGGTTTTCTTAACGGATCTGATGCACTATAATTGTGTCATTAGATAGGTCAAATCCGATCTATATGACAACGGGCCGGACATAATCAAATACGAACTTGCCCGTTCATTTGGAGGTCATTGTGAAAAAACCAAACAGTATTAAGCAGACAAATAATAGAATTATGAAATATCGTCCTTCCCGTTGGACATTTTTTCGCGGGACGGCACTGGTAATAGGTTCACTGATTGTCGTTACAGCAATTCCATTTTTTTCGGCCGGTTTCACATCTGATGTATATCTTCAGGTTCCCGAAACCGAGAATGCCGCAGCAACTGATTTTCTGCCCGTATCAATTCAGATGGATGATTTGTCCAATCGTAACAGTGATGAATTACTGATTAATTCTCTTACCGTTGATGAAACTGCAGCTTCTGAAGAAACCGCAAAATCGGTAATGAGCCTTTCCGTTGAAAATAATACATATTCAATTACCGAACACAATTCGGATACCGGCATACCTGTTGAGCTGCTGGATCCTTCTCAGTTTGCCGCAGACGCTACTACTATTTACATCAATACGAGCGGTGTCAACGTTCGTTCCATTCCCAGTGCAAGCGGTGACCTTGTCGCAACGCTGTCTTATTCCAATTCAGCAAAGCGTATCGGTATCGGTTCTTCCTGGTCAAAGCTTGAACTTTCAGACGGCAGCATCGGGTATGTACTTACTAATTTCCTGTCGCTTCAGTTTATTGCAACACCGACACCAACACCGACTCCTACTCCGACTCCTACACCCAAGCCTGCTGTAACCGAATCTTCTGCTTCGGGCACGTTTTATGCTGTAGGAGAGCTTAATGTACGTTCAGGCCCCGGTACGGATTACGATGTCATAAAGACATTATCCGTCGGCTCTGCTGTTGAAATTGTTGCCAAAACCAGTAATGGCTGGTACAGAACGGTAAAAGACACATATGTACTTGCCAAACTTGTTACGTCAGAAGCACCGAGTGCTCCGAGTGCTCCGAGTACCCCGTCATCACCTTCGGCTCCTGCC
>DIEQ01000030.1 GCA_002418705.1 Mageeibacillus sp. UBA5770
GGTATCCGAAAAGGCCATGCTTTCGGTCCGGGGTATCTACAAGAGTTTCAGCATAAACCAGGTGCTGAAGGGTATCGACTTAGATGTTTTCCCGGGAGACGTTCTCGCATTAATCGGCGGTAACGGTGCCGGAAAAAGTACTTTGGTCAAGATAATTATGGGCATTCATCTTCATGATAGAGGAGAAATATATCTATCCGGAGAAAAGGCAGTCCTGAACAAACCGTCCGACGCTCTTGAAAAAGGAATATATCTTGTTCCCCAGGAGCCGATGCTTTTTCCAAATATGACGGTAGAAGAAAATATTCTGATCGGGTTTTCTGAAAAAAGAACGCAGCTTCGTACCCGGTTAAGTGGGATTCTGACAAAACTTGGATGGAAACTGGATATCCAGAGAAAAGCAGATTCTCTTTCCATCGCTGAACAGCAGCTCGTAGAAATTCTGCGGGGCCTGATGCGCAATGCTAAAGTGCTTATTTTTGATGAGCCGACGAGCGCCCTGACATTCCATGAAGTTAAATCGCTGTTTGAACTTATTGAAACCTTGAAAGCTAAAAAAATCGGTATTATATACATTACCCATCGTCTTACTGAAGTATTTGAAATCGCAAATCATGTAGCAATTATGCGCGATGGTATCATCACATTGAACGGCAAGGTCGAGGATTTCACACATGACATGCTGGTGAAGGGCCTCCTTCCTCCGAATGCTGAAGAAAAAGCAGGAACTGTCAATACAACCAATCTGAATTATGCAGAGATCAAACCGGTTTTAGAAGTGAAAAACTTTACCGGTTTTGGATTTAAAGATATAAATCTTGAGGTATACCCCGGCGAAATCCTTGGCCTTGCCGGGGTTGTCGGAGCAGGGCGAACCGAACTCGCTACTACGATATTCGGCAAAGACCGTTTCAAATCAGGCGAGGTATTACTGGCCGGAGAAAATGTCACGGGACTTCAGACCTCCAAAATTATGGAAAAAGGAATTAATTACGTAACGGAAGACAGATACCTGAATGGCATTTTCAGAATAAGTGATGTTGCCGCCAATACGTCCGCTTCTTCCTTCCGGCATATGGGCAGATTTTTTCTGAATAATAAACTTGAAAAAAAGCTGACAGACAAATACATTACTGAGTTCAGAATCAAAGTTACCGGCCGGGATCAGATAATGGGATCGCTCTCCGGCGGCAATCAACAGAAAATTGTTATTGCACGTGCGCTTTCGACGTTGCCCAAAGTTGTTATTTTGGATGAACCTACAAGAGGTATTGATGCAGCAGCGCGTCAGGATGTTTATAAAATTATTAACATGCTGAAGATGCAGGGCGTTGCCATCTTGCTGATCTCGTCTGATTTAGAAGAGGTCGTTGAATTGAGCGACCGCGCTGTCACGATGTTCAGGGGAAGAGTCAACCAGACATTCAGCAAAGCTGATATCAACCAGGACAATTTGATGGCTGCATCATTCGGGGTATATAGACGAGGTGAAAACAATGGACAAGTTTAAACATCTTTTAAAGGCAAGGGAACTTACGTCATTGCTGATTGTTGTGATTGTCTTTCTGCTTGTCGGCTTGGTTAATCCGGCATTCTTGCAGATCAGCAATATTCTGCTTTGCTTAAACGGAGGCGTCGTTTTTACCATAGTTGCTGTCGGAAGCGCCTTTGTTATTCTGACGGGAGAAATCGATATTTCAGTTGGCGCAACGATAGGACTGACGGCAGCTGTTACAGGTTCAATGATCCGTGATGGACGGCCGTGGGCAGCAGCCATTCTGGCTGCTGTTCTGATCGGTGCCTTCATCGGTGTAATTAACGGCTTTGGCGTAACCGTATTCCGCATACCGTCGATCATTATGACGTTGGGTATCAACGGTATTGTGCGCGGAATGAGTTATGTATATACAAATGGAAAATGGGTTGAAAACGTCCCTTTTGAATTCAAATCCCTGTCACAGGCAATGCTTCCGGGAGGCATGACATACTTCTATTTTTCAGTGATCGTATTGACAGTCATCATATATTTCGTGCTCACGAAAACAAAAAAAGGCCGCTACTTTGCTGCTGTCGGCGATAATGTCGACGGTGCTACCCTGATAGGTATTCCGGTCGAAAAAATAAAGATGCTGGCCTTTGTGATATGCGGAATTTTCTCGGCGGTTGCCGGAACCTTATATGTAAGCCGGGTTGGATTTGTAACGCCTACGGCCGGCAGCGGCTATGAAATGAAAGCCATTGCAGCCTGCGTCCTGGGCGGAATCAGCCTTAGCGGAGGAAAGGGTTCTGTAATTGGAGCTGCCATCGGTGCCATTACAATGGCATCCATCAGCCGCATCCTGGTTTTTCTTCAATTTTCCTCTGATTACGATAATACGATCACTGGAATCCTTCTTATTACAATCGTTGTTGCGGACGTTTTACTTGAAAAGCACAGAAAAGAAAAAGCTCGCAGGATCCGCCTTTCCGTAAAGACGGCTGACTATGCGGCAGGGGGGGCAGCTCATGAATAATCAGCTGAAGAAAATAATATTCCGCTGGGAATCCGCACTGGTTCTCCTGTTGGTAATTGAAGTCATTGTTTTTGGCATCCTGAATCCGAAATTTCTTCAAGTCAGGGTATTGCTTGGAAGTATCAACGATTTCATTCCGATCTGCATAATCGCTTTGTTCGTAACCATGGTTATGATCACCGGCGGCATCGATATCCAGGCAGGTGCAATTGTCGGCCTGACCTCCATTTTTATAGGCCTGATGTGGAAAGATCTGGGAGTCAACATATGGGTGGCATCATTCCTTTCCTTGCTGGTCGGAGGATTATGCGGCGC
>DIEQ01000027.1 GCA_002418705.1 Mageeibacillus sp. UBA5770
TTGACCGGTGGATGGTTACACAAAATCCAAACAATCCGTGGGCGCGTTACGCTGATGATGCAGTTGTGCATTGTCGAACCCTGAAAGAGGCGGAAAGCTTATTGACTCGATTGAAAAAGAGATTGGAAACCTGCAAGCTGGAGGTTCATCCGGACAAGACAAAAATCGTATATTGCCGAAGTGAAAACAGCAAGGAAAGGCATGAATACGAGTCGTTTGACTTCCTTGGATATACTTTTCGGTACAGGCTAACCAAGACTAAAGCAGGGGAATTTTTCAATACTTTTACTCCTGCTGTCAGCAAGAAGGCTACCTCGCAATTCAGAGAAAAGATGAGAGAGTGCCGCACTCAGGGGAAAATGATGACACCGGATGAATTGGCCGAACTAATGAATCCGATTGTCCGAGGATGGGCTAATTATTTTTCAAAATTCTGTCCGAGCGAAGCAAGAAAGAAAGCTTTAGACTATGTGAATCAACTACTTGTCAGGTGGGCAAAAAGAAGATATAAGAGGCTTTGTAATAGCATCGGCAAGGCATTTAGGTGGCTTGTAGAAATTGCCAAAGTCAGACCTAATCTTTTCTACCACTGGCAAATGGGCATCCGCCCAACGATGAGATAACAGGAGCCGTATGATGGGAGACTGTCACGTACGGATCTGGTGTGCCTTGAAAGGGGTATAGGAGATGAGAGGAGGCCTCTCGACACCGGTGTACAGCCACGGGTGTCAAACAACCTTAAGCTGCTGTGGTCAAGAGCCACGGTGATGAACGTTAAGGAAAAGCTGGTATAAACCAGCATGTAAGTGTTATGAAGATGAACGCAAGTGAACCGCTGAAGAAGCATCGTTAACATGAGGTGTTTGTCAAAACTAGAATCTCAGAACTATTCTAGGATAAGTCCAGAGGAAAGCTGTTTACCGACTGGATGGCAACCGGTGTTAAGGCGGCATGAGCATAGCACAGGCTCCTATGTTCAACAAGGGAACCTGTCGGACTGATGATAACAGAAAGGCGCAAGATGACACACATCGAGGCTGATAGTAAGGATGCAGTCCACAGGGGCCGAAGTTCCCGTAGTAGTGAGGAAAGGCCTGTAATGGGCCTGGAGCAAAGGGGGACTGCTATCAAATCTTCGAAAATAATCAACTGGAAACAGGAGGAGTTATGAACGGAGAGAAACCATTTACCATAGCACAAGGGACGGTGTTGGAGGCATGGAAAAGGGTCAGAGCCAACAAAGGCGCAGCAGGCGTTGACGGCGTCAGCATCGAGCAGTACGAGCAGAATCTGAAAATGAATCTGTACAAGCTGTGGAATCGGATGTCGTCGGGAAGTTATTTCCCCAACCCTGTACTTGGCGTAGAGATACCCAAGAAGGCAGGCGGAAAAAGACTGCTGGGAATACCTACCGTCGAGGACAGGATTGCCCAAATGACAGCAAGGATGAATTTCGAACCTATGGTTGAACCGATTTTCCATGAGAACTCGTTCGGTTATCGTCCGAACAGGTCTGCATTAGATGCTGTGGGTATAACACGCGAAAGATGCTGGAAATTCGATTTTGTCATTGAACTAGACATTAAAGGTCTGTTTGATAACATCGACCACGACCTGCTGATGCAGGTGGTGAAGAAGCATACTCAAGAAAAATGGGTAGTTCTGTATATCGAACGATGGTTGAGAGCGTCAATTCTGATGCCGGATGGCGAGATGAAAGACCGCACAATGGGTACACCACAGGGCGGAGTAATCAGCCCTGTGCTGGCGAACCTGTATATGCACTATGCTTTTGATCGCTGGATGGAAACGCAGTTTGGACATCTGCCGTGGGCGAGATATGCCGACGATGCAGTGATCCACTGTCGAACAGAAGACGAAGCGCAGAAAATTCTCAGGCGCCTAGGAACTAGGCTTTTAACTTGCAAGCTTCAGCTTCATCCGATCAAGACCCGAATTGTGTACTGTAAGGACAAAGACCGTCAAGCGGATTATCCGAACACGGAGTTTGACTTTCTAGGATACACTTTCCGGGGGATATGGATGAAAAATAGGCTCGGAAGAATACAATGCAACTTTATCGCTGCCGTCAGCAAAAAAGCTGTGAACGCCATGCGAGAGGAAATTCGCAGTTGGAGAGTCAAGAGGCATTCAGGAAGCGATATAAAAATGCTTTCTGACCGCTACAATGCAGTACTTCGTGGATGGTTCAATTACTATGGACGATACTGTGGCTCGGCAATGCGAGTGATTGCAGAATATTTTAACGAAACCTTGGCAAGATGGGCTAGATTCAAATATCTGAAATTGCGAAACAGCAAGAAAAGATCACTTGATTGGCTTAAAGTTATTGCTAGAAAGCAACCGGGCTTGTTTGTGCATTGGAAGCAGGGCTACTTGCCCTCGATGGGATAGTGGGAGCCGTGTGAATCGAGAGGTTCATGCACGGTTCTGAGAGGGGCTTGGGGTGAAACTCCCCTTGCCTACTCACGTGAGCGGCTCGGGGGGCGGTTCCCCGGGCCTACTCGACGCTGAGCTGAATAATGTATTGCTAGTTAGACTTTTAATTTAAATACAACTTTACGGGTATTACACGGAATATCCGAATAACAATTAGGCTTATGTCCCTCATGGGGCCAGATGAAGCAAAAATAATTCTGATGTAAATGAATCTTATTGCTGCCATCGTCAGCATAGAACACAATATCGTTACCTTTATCATATTTGCCCTTTACTTTTTGTTTATTTAAATTTGCAATTCCTATATATTCGTGACCCTTTAGAAGGACATGCATGTCTATATATTTACGGTGTGCTTCCAGATTGGTTAATTCGTATTTCGTCTGCACTGGTTCTTGGACCAAAGCAAAAACCCTATCATCATCGATTTCATAGCGCCCATTGATTATATTCGGATCTATATTTTTTAAAAATTCAGTTATTTTTGATAATCCTGGATGAACATTCAAATATAAAGAAATTCTTGATATTTGATCAATAATCATTTTTCATTCGCCTCTCATAATAATTTGTGTACTCTCGAAACAACGAGAGCTTTAATTATAAACGTCTGGCAGTTTATAATTAATTGGCCATATGCCTTCTGGAGCAATCTCACCAAACAGAACCCCTGCTGAAACTTCGATATTATCCGGTGAAGTAGCAAAAGTGACTAAGACGCTATCTGCGTTAACCGGTACAGAAATCTCTTCATATGGTGTGTTCGTAATAACTATAACTTTTTGTGAACATTCTTTTATGATGCTTTCAATATATTCTTTATTTGCTCTGTTGCCACGCAGAAAATAATTTGTAATAACAACAACATCAAAATTATTTATATAGGATTTAATGTTTGACTCGTCTTCTTTATCATATGAAAAGGCTGTTTCTAAATAGGATATATTTCTGCTGTATCTCAAAC
>DIEQ01000101.1 GCA_002418705.1 Mageeibacillus sp. UBA5770
CAGGCCATGCGCCCGCGGCCGCCCAAAAGTTCGAAAGCAATTCTTGCTGAACGGATCGTTCCGCTGTGGAAAAGACTCAGCTATTCATCCAAACTTATTTTTCGGAATATCTGTTTAAACAAAAAGAGAGTGCTCTTAAGCTCGGTCGGCATCATCGGAAGCGTGATGTTCCTGATTACGGGGCTGTCGTTAAAATACTCTGCACAGACTGTCATTAATTCGGCAATGGAAAGTATGAGCTATGACCTGCGCATAACCTATAACGATCCCGTTGAGAATATAGAGACACTGTCATTTGAATATCCTACCGACAGGGTCGAGCTTACGCAAGCATATAATGCAACTGTTAAACTGAATGCCGATTTTGATACGAACCTTCAGATTGTTGAGGAAAACAGCCGTCTTGTCAATCTTTTCGATCAGAAGGGGGTACTTCTGCCATTTTTTCAGGACAGCGTTATCATCCCGAAAAGTATGGCCGACGAATACTCCCTGAAAACAGGCGATCCAATAACGGTTGCCATAAACAGTAAGGAATATTTTATGACAATAACCGGCATTGCCGTAGAATACGCCGCCAAGTCAATCTATGTTTCCTGCCCGGCCGCAGAAAAAGCGGGAATCGATACCACCTCTAAATCCGCATTTATTTCTCTTCAAAATCCGGAAGGAGCTGATGTGGCAGCACAGGCAATATCGTCACAGGATGGGGTAAAAATCGTAAACACCAAGGAAAATATGATCCAGCGAAGCCGTGAGATGATGGGCACCCTCAATACAATGATTCTTATCATTATCATTGGCGCTGCCGTGCTTTCCATGACGGTCATCTACAATATTACCTCAATCGCCATATTCGAGCGCACAAGAGAGTTTGCAACGCTGATGGTTCTTGGGTACTATAAAAAAGAGGTCAACAGGCTGATGTTTGTCGAAAACATGGTGACAACAGCATTCGGCTGTATTGTCGGTCTTCCCTTTGGCGCCGCTTTATCCCGATATATAATCAGTCTTATGTCGTCAAACAATCTCAGTTTCCCGTCAACGCTCAATGCAGCCGTAGCTGCTGCTTCAATAATCCTAACCTTCGCGTTTTCCGTATTTGCAAATATCCTGCTGAAAACAAAAGTCAAAAAGATCGTACTTGTCGAAGCGTTGAAAAGCGTCGAATAAAAGAAAGATGAACAGGGCTACGCCTGTTGCAGGGGCAGTCCTGTAATTTAAAGCAACCGTACAATTCTGAATAATCTCCGCAAAGATGTAATGAATTGATATAATGGTCACACAGGGAAAGAGGGATAATATATGCCAAAGGTTTTAATTGCCGACGACGAAGTGAATATAGCGACACTGATTGCAGAAAGTTTGAATGATGAGGGTTTTGAAACCATGGTAGTCCACGATGGCAGCGCTGTCCTTTCGGAACTTTCCGGTGACAAGAGCTACAGCCTTATCATTCTTGATATCATGATGCCTGGTATGGACGGACTGGAGGTCTGCCGCCGAATAAGGGATACTGTAACATGTCCGATTATCTTCGTCACCGCGAAGCGCCGAACTCTGGATACGCTGCTTGGCCTTGAGATAGGCGCGGACGATTATATAACCAAGCCTTTTGTTGTCGAGGAACTTGTCGCAAAAGTAAAGGCACATATAAGGCGGGAAAAGAGGATGGCGGCATCAATATCGGATTTCGTATCAATCGACGCGATGACAATTAAAAAAGAAAGCTACGAGGTCTTTATCAATGAAAAACGAATCGAACTGTCCACAAGAGAATTTCAGCTGCTTGCATACCTGGCCGACAATATCGGTAAAGTGTTGACGAGGGAACAGATATTTGACGCCGTGTGGGGGATGGATTACACCGACATCGGAACAGTTACTGTCACTATAAAGAATCTGCGGGATAAAATAGATCCTGATAATCGCTATATCAAAACCGTGTGGGGTGTCGGATATAAGCTGATAAGACCGGATGATTACGGATATGAGCATTAAGTATAAAATACCTCTGCTGATGGTGTTCATATTTGCCGCGAATATCATTTTGCTTCTGCTTTGCTATCACTATTATATCGCGGACAAGATGACGCAAAATTTGCGCAGTATGCAAAACGATACCGTCATTTTCTGTAGCGCGCTGGCTGATGAAATCGACGGCAAAAGCTTTGAGGAGGCTGGGAGATATCTTTCGGATTTGAATAATCAAAAAGACATGATTTTAAAATTGAAAAATACAGTTACCAGTGAAGAGACTGCGATAGGCGGAGAAAACGCCGAAAAAGTTGGCGTTGGCTCTGCTGACGTGGTCACGCTCGACAACACCGTCTATGTTTTGTATGCCCAAAAATCTATTGATTTTTTTAATCTGCGCTCCAAGAGCATTGCGAAATATACGCTGTTCTTTGAATGCCTCATTATGTTTATAATGCTGCTCCTTGCGGGCATAGCACTTCATTTCCGATATGTAAAACCGCTGATGCACCTAAAGGAATATATAAAACACTATGATGCCGATATACTCCAAACCGAAGCGCCTGTTAATCGAAAAGATGAAATAGGACAGCTTGAACGGAGCTTTTTGGATCTTTCAAGCTCCCTATCTGAGGAAAAACAGATGCAGCGGAGAATTATCGGGTCGATTTCCCATGATATAAAAACACCACTTACATCAGTCATGGGCTATGCCGAGCGGCTTATGAAAAAGGATTTTGATAACGAAAAACAAAAGCAATATCTGAACACCATTTATACACAGGCAAAAGATATCGAAGCCATTGTCATGGAATTTGAAGAATATTTAGAAAATAACACTGAAAGCAAGCTTGATATGAAGCTGTATGAAACGGCTTATATCTGTAAGATGTTGTCTGAAGAGTATGAGCAGCAGCTATCTGAATGCGAAATGCAAATTTCAGTTAAAAATAACTGCGGCGCTCATTCGAAAGTAAACGTTGATATGGCAAAGATAAGGCGGGTTTTTGCCAATATCATAGGCAACTCCATCCGTCATGCAAACGCTGGAAAATTATCAATTGTTATTAACTCCGATGAGAATGAAGCGCAGGTTCAGTTCACTATATCGGACAACGGCCAGGGCGTGCCGGAAAGCGAGCTCCCTTATATATTCGAACCGTTTTACACATCAGATAAAAGCAGAAGAGTGTCCGGCCTCGGTCTGTCCATTTGCCAAAGCATTGTGAATGCTCACGGTGGACAGATATCAGCCGGGAACAATCACGGTGGCCTATGCATATCAATTGAACTGCCCAGATATTGAACTGTAATATCTGCACTCGCACTGGAGTCAAAATGATTAGCCTTGTTTAACTCTATTGATGCTGTGCAAGAGAAGTTAATTTCCTATAAGTGGTAATTTGATTTCAAATATGGCTCCGGCACTGCCGTTATACGCTCGAATACTCCCGCCCATGAATTCTACGGCCGATTTGGCGATAGCGAGTCCCAGTCCGAAATTTCCGCCTGCTCCCTTATAGAATCGCTCAAAAATATGAGGCAGGTCGGAGTTCGAAATCCCATTGCCGTCGTCGGTGATTCGGATAACAGCGTCGGATTCGGTACGGAATAGGTCTATATTGGAGGTGGTTTTCGCGTAGCGGATGCAGTTGGATGCAATATTCATAACAGCTTGGGATAAAAGGGTATCATCTGCCTGAACGATGAGAGGAGAACTTGGCGTAACAAGCGTAAGCTGTTTATTCTGTTTTGACGCCAATCCTCCCATACGCTGAACATATTCCTTGAGAATGTCGCAGAGATTTATCGAGATAAGTTCTTTCGTATAAGTCTGGCCTTCAATCCGTGAGAGCGTAAGAAGCTCCTCTACCAGTGTGCCCAGTCGCTTGCTTTCGTTGCCTATGATTTCTGCGGCATGTTTTACGTCGGGCAGAACGTCATTTGCAATGCCCTCTGCATATCCTTGTATGGACATGAGCGGAGTTTTCAGTTCATGCGAGGCGTTCTGGATGAAGGTCTTCTGCGTTAGGTCATACGCTTTCAGTCTCAAGGACATCTCACTTATATTTTGATACAGCATATTCAGTTCGAGAATTTCATCTGCCCCGCGCGACTGTTTCGGCAGGGAAAACTTACCCCTGCCGATCTCTTTGGTTAGGTCTGATAAATCGGTTACGGGCCGTGCTATATGAGCGGACAGGCGGCTGGCAATAAATGCGGCCACGACGGCGCTAAGGAGCGTGATGCAGATCAGAATGACATTGATGGCGCGTAGCATTGAAGCG
>DIEQ01000088.1:0-146 GCA_002418705.1 Mageeibacillus sp. UBA5770
TTTTCACTGGGCTGAAGTTTCTCTCGCTGCCGGAGGTTGCTGTCAATCATTGCTATGATGGCCGTCTCATTGTCCATTTCACGAATAGTTCCAGGCACCTCAGAAAGTTTGGCTCTTTTTGCCGCTTCCACACGGTTGTGCCCTGA
>DIEQ01000088.1:282-9858 GCA_002418705.1 Mageeibacillus sp. UBA5770
AATTCAATCGTTCCTGCCGGTTCTGATTTGTTTGGATCCGTTGTCTGAAACAGGTCATCGTATGGGGTTAGTTGTATTTTTCTGCCGGATTCTTTCAAGCGCGATTACCTCCTTTGTGAAATTTTCATATGCTATTGCAACTTTTCCTCTCGGATCGTACTCGAAAATGCTTTTTCCCTCTGCTCCAGCTTCAATGGCTCGAACAGACAAAGGGATCTCGCTATTGAAGATTCGAACCTTGCTGCCGTAGGACTCATGCAGTGCACCCAAGATTTCCTTGGTGAAATTGGTTCGTTTGTCGACCATGGTGGGAAGGATTCCATCGATTTTAAGTTCAGGATTGATTTGTCGTTTCACTTTTCCGATCGTTTTCAGAAGAAGCTCCAGACCTTTTATAGACAGGAAGTGTGGCTGCACAGGTATGATGACACTGTCGGATGCCGCCAGAGCATTGATCGTCAGCATACCAAGAGAAGGCAGACAATCGATGATGATGTAGTCATATTGGCTTTTTACCTCGCTGACGTACATTTTCAGAATATTCTCCCTACTCAAGGCATTAACCAAAATATTTTCCATCCCAGACAGCTGAATATTGGAGGGAAGAAGATCCAGATTCTTCGTGATTCGTATTATTCCTTCCATCGGTACCAGTGGTTGATCCTCAATGATTTTGGTCATGATATCGGCCACGCCAATAGGAATCGAATCCGGATTTTGATCAGCCATCATCATAGTGAGATTGGCCTGGGAGTCAAAGTCGATGAGCAGGACTTTTCGCCCGGTTCTTTCCAGCCCAGATGCCAGAGCAGCAGCGGTTGTCGTTTTACCGACACCGCCTTTTTGATTTGAGATTGCGATAGTTTTAGGCACAATGTTACTCCTTCTATAATGTAAATTGTAAAACAGAAAATTTGGAAACTATCTAAAATATTATATTAATAAGATGGAAAAAGGATGGAATTTCTGATTTTGTTATGATAAAGTCGATGTATGTATCATTGATATATTTGAGATCAAATCATAACAAGTAGAAATAATATTCTGTTGACTTCTCAACATCAAAGAAACGGAGAAATATCTGAGGTCGTACATATGGTGCTATTTACACGAGTTTAAGGCAGCCGCAATGATGAGACATAACGCAACAAAGCAATTACAACCAGTCGCAGCCGATGCCTTTGACCCCAAATACGAGATAACGCAATTGAGTGATCGAGACGCAGAGGCGTTGGAATGGCTTATGAGGGTTACTGCTCCCGGTCCGGATGAAAAAGAAGAGAATCAAGAGCATAGGGCCGATCCTCTATCCTCTATTCTCTTTTTAATGTCAAAGAATATTTGTGGTGGGTGGTTTGATGTCAAAGGAAAGCAAATGAGAAATTGGCTATTCCATTAATTAGAGTATGGGGGAAAGATGTATGGTAAGTGATGAGACAGGGAAAGCAAAACTGGTTCCGGTTATTTGCACGCAGTGTGGTGGGAAGGTAGAAGTCGATCCGTCACAAGAGAAAACAATTTGTGATTATTGTGGGACAATTTTCCTCGTAGAAAAAGCCATCAAAGAATACAATGTTCAAAATGCCAAGATTGAACATGTAGATTCAGTAAATATTATCAAACGCGGCTCAGTAGAATCTGCATTCAATTTCGTAGAAAAACAACTGGATAAAAAGCAAAAACAGAAAGATGATGAAAAAAGGCGCGTAGAAGAAGAAAAAAGGCGGCAAGAGGAAAAAGAGAAAGAACAGAAAGAGAAAATTATCAGGTTTATTAAAAAGCATTGGAAGCCGCTGCTGGCAGTATTGGGAGTAATAGTAATACTGATTGTTATCGGGAGCTTGAGTTACACTCCACCAGATCATACTGGTGAAATGCAGCTAACGGATTCTTCAGATAATTATAAGGGAAAAAATTACAAAGCAGTGATGGATGCATTGCAGACCGCAGGTTTCACGGATGTTAAGACCGATGTTTTGGATGATTTAGTCACTGGTTGGGTTACTGAAGATGGGTCTATTGAACAGGTAGCAATCAATGGAGATACAGATTTTAGTAGCAATGAGTGGTTTTCCAAAGACGCTAAGATAATAATCACTTATCACACATTCCCTACGACAGAAACGGAGAAAGTGCCGGAAACAACCGAGACTTCGGAAGTCACGGAAGTTTCGGAAGTCACTGAAGCCACTGAAGTCACGGAAGTCTCGGAAGTCACGGAAGTCTCGGAAGTCACGGAAGTAAGCGGAGTCTCTGAGGAAACGGAAAATTTGTTAGCCGAACCTCTCGATTTAAATGCAATTAACAGTACAAATTCAGCTGCATCAGATGCACAGTTTGTTGGAAAATATTATAGGGTAACCGGCATAATTGACCAAGCAATGGAACCATCAGACGGACTTAACGCAATGGTCATTATAGAGCCTGATGTTATGGCGAAAGGGATGGGGTCAACGTTTCCGTTGGAAATCAATATTTGGTTGACTGCGGATGAATTTGAGAAAATTAACGGTATTGCTTCTGTTGGAGAACAGATTGATATATCCGTGAAATTAACAAGTATAAGCAGGAATGCTAACTCAGAAGACCCTGACGTAAAAGGATATCCGATACAATTAGAATTTGGCGAGTACGATTGAAATTTAATTAATAATAAATCAAAAGAAAAATTCGTCGTAATACCTGTTGGCGAAGATGAAGAATAACATTACATTGTTATTAATAGAAGAAAGTAACATAGGGATCTCGTTTACTGCGATAATTATGGATGTTGCAGTTACGAGAGTGAACGTTGCGTGCAAAGCGTATGGTTTTTGCCTAACTTTAATGTTACAAACTGCTCTTCGAGCAGTCAAAGCGGGCCGTATTTTTGCCTAATTATAATGTAAAGTTTCAGATACTTCTCCGTCATTCTTGGTGGTCAATCATTTTAATACCATTTAAATTTCATACGACGAACGTTAGCTACTTGTCCGTAAATCATAGCACCTTCCGACTCTCTTTTGCAAAAATTATGTTCAAATTATGTTCAAAACGACAGTTCAGCTTCGGAAAACTCACATTTTTAAGCAAACAAAAAGTCCTACAAACCTTACAGGCTGTAGGACTTTGAGTTGGAGCCGATTAACGGATTCGAACCGTTGACCTGCTGATTACAAATCAGCTGCTCTACCAACTGAGCTAAATCGGCGCATCGCGGGGATTTCAAACTTTACAATCAGGAATCCAACACGCAAAAAGTATTCTATAAGATATGGGGCGCGGTGTCAAGCCTTTTCGAGTATATGGGCGGATCAGATTTGTGTATTGGATCTGATCTTTGCGGTCTGTTTGTTTGGATAGCTGCCATACACTTTTTATTTGTCGGCCAGGATGATTCTTCCGTTGTGGTCTTTGATGTAGTTTACTACTTCGACGGGGGGATTTGCTTCTGTTATGAGGACGTTTACTTTGCTTAAGCTGCAGTAGGTGATCAGGGATACCGGGCCGCATTTGGTGCTGTCGGCAAGGAGGTATACAGCTTGGCTGCGCTGGATGGCCATTCGCTTCAGATCTGCCTCGAGAGGTGAGGAGCAGGTGAGTCCGCTTGCGATGGAGTAGCCGGTTGTAGCGATGAGTGCTTTACTTATATTGAAGCCCTGGAGAAGCTGTACGGCGCTGGAACCTATGAAGGAGAGTGTCTTCCTGTTGAGTGTTCCGGAGAGTGAGATGACGTTTATGTCGCTGTATGGAATAGCCCTGTTGATGATCTCCATGTTGTTGGTTAGTATGGTGATATTCTTTTTGGTCGAGATGTAGTCAATGACGTGCATGGTTGTCGTACCCGAGTCAATAAAGATGATATCGCCATCTTCGATGAGCTCAGCCGTTGCAGCCGCAATTCTTGTCTTAGCGGACTGATTAGTGAGGTTTCTTTCATCGAAGGAAGACATTTCTTTGTTGGAGAGAACCGTTACTCCGCCGTAAATCTTCTTGATGTCACTGTTCTCAAGAATTTCACTTAAGTCTCTGCGTATGGTACTCTTGGATATATCAAATTTGCTGCAAATCTGATCAAGGGTAACGGTCTTGTTTTCGTTAATATAATTACGGATTTCTTCAATTCTCTTAGGACGCATATTACACTGCTCCTTATTATATATTTGGGCATTTTCTAATTCTTTTGATGTTATTTTATCACAATATTTTTCATTCGTCTTTGAAAAACGAACAACTTTGCCTAATTTTTCTCAAAATATTTTAATTTTCCTCCATAATGAGTCGATTTATACGCCAAAAGTTGCGCGAAGTGCTCACAATGTGCTAAAATGCAATTAAAACATTGTCAAAACATTACAAGCCATTCGTGAAGTTTTTCTATAAGGAGGCATTAAGTTGAGTATGTATTTTGGAAATCCGCAATTTGATGAAAATGGTGTTAAGGTTCTTACGCGAGTAGATGGTCCTTTTGCGGATATGCTTATGAATGTAACTGTTTATCAGATTAAAAAAGGCAAATCAATAACATTCTTTTCGGATATTGAGGAGACTGCAATACTTCTGGTTGCCGGTGCGGTGAACTTTGCGTGGCAGGATAAATCATATGAGGCAGTCAGGGAAGATACCTTCCGCGACGGGCCGGCGTGCCTTCATGTTCCGAGGGCAATCGCCGTTATGATAGAAGCGGTGCAGGACAGCGAGGTTCTTGTTCAGTCGGCTGAGAACAGTGCTGTTTTTGACAGTGTTCTATACACGCCTGAAAACTGCAAGACAGATACATTTGGAGCAGGGCAGTTTGAAGGTAAGGCACAGCGGACCGTCAGGACGTTTTTCGACTGCCATACAGCACCGGATTCATACCTGGTCATGGGAGAGCTTCTTGCCCCGCAGGGAGGGTGGTCGAGCTATCCTCCGCACAGCCATGAACAGCCTGAGGTGTATTATTACCGTTTCGATAAGCCGCAGGGCTTTGGCGCGTGTTTTGTCGGCAATGATGTATTCAAAATTACTGACGGAAGCTTTGCAGCGCTTCCGGGCGGTCTTACTCATCCGCAGGTCAATGCTCCCGGATATCCCATGTACTATGTCTGGATGATCCGCAATTTCGAGGGCAATCCGTGGACAGAAAGAAATTTCGATCCGGATCATGTCTGGCTGCTTCAATAAGCCTTCTTCGTGTGTGTTTTTCTCCTCTTAATAAAGCGGCCGCTGCAGATTGGTCATCTGCAGCGGCCGCTTTATTTTGCCGGTTTCGTGTATAGTATGAAGATTAATACTGCCTTGCTTTCTTAAGTTCTTCTTTTTGTTCCATAGTCTTTTGAACAACACTCTCCATACCGGAGACTTCTGCCTGTCCGCATCTCCAGAAGGCCATATAGCCGTCTGTCATTGTCTTGGGCAGAACTTTGATATCGATGACGGTAGAGATAGTCTGGAGCTCGGAATCCCTGATTGCTGCCAGGAGTTCTTCTTCCGTCTTGACTGTGTATGTCTTGCATCCGTATCCTTCACCGATTTTAGCAAAGTCGACGTGGATCAGTTCACCGTCCAATTTGTTGGTTTTTTCGTTTCTTGCACGCATCTCGGTTCCAAAGCTGCGTTGTCCGCGGTCTAGCTGCAGGTTGTTGATGCAGCCAAAGCCGACATTGTCGAACACGACGACATTGATCTTTTTCTTTTCCTGCAGAGAGGTGAGAAGCTCAGAATGAAGCATCATAAAGGATCCGTCACCGACGAGCGCGTATACTTCGCGGTCGGGCTCGGCCATCTTTACTCCAAGGGCTGCGTTGATCTCGTATCCCATGCATGAATAGCCATATTCCATGTGATAACTGCGAAGACTCTTGGCACGATAGACTCTCTGCAGGTCGCCCGGCAGTGAACCGGAGGCGCCGACAACAATTGCATTCACATCGAGCTGTTCGTCAAGAATGCCGAGGACTCTTGTCTGCGTGAGCTTTGTTCCGAGGAATTGGCTGTATTCTTCCAGGTAGGAAGCCAGGTCGTCCTTTACTTCAGGGACAAATCCCTTTGCGGTGTAGTCTACATGGAATAAGCGGTTCAATTCAACGGACCAGGCATCCTGTGCTTCCTTGATTTCGGTTGTGTAGCCAGAGACATATTCATCAGCGGCAAGTCTTTCTCTCAGCATATCAAGAGCAGTCATAGCGTCAGCCGTAACCCGGATGGCATCCATCTTATATGAATCGAACAATGCAATATTGATATTCAGGTAATCAACGGATGGATTCTGATACAGCCATTTAGAAGCGGTGGTGAAGTCCGTATAACGTGTTCCGACTCCGATAACGAGGTCGGTCTCATGCGCAAGCATGTTTGCTGACAGGCATCCTGTCGTACCGACACCTCCAACATTGAGAGGGTGGCTTGTAAGTGTCGCGCTTTTGCCTGCCTGCGTTTCGGCATATGGGATATTGAAGGCTTCGGCAAACCGGATAAGTGCTTCGCCTGCTTCAGAGTATCTGACTCCTCCGCCGCAGATGATAAGAGGTTTTTTCTTTCTCTTGACGAGCTCGACTGCTTCGCGGAGCATAGCGTCGGTAGGCGGTGTTCTTTCGATGCGGTGTACTCGTTTCATAAAGAAATAATCAGGGTAGTCATATGCTTCACCCTGTACATCCTGCGGAAGGCAGATGGTAACGGCTCCTGTGTTGGCAGGATCTGTTAATGTGCGCATTGCGTTGATCATTGCCGACATGAGCTGCTCGGGTCGGTTGATACGATCCCAATATTTACTTACTGGCCTGAAGGCATCATTGGTCGTCAATGACAGGTCGTCAAACTGCTCCATTTGCTGAAGTACAGGGTCAGGCTGTCTTACGGCATATGTATCGCCCGGTAAAAACAATACGGGTATCCGGTTCGCTGTCGCAGTGGCCGCAGCTGTTACCATGTTGGCTGCACCCGGGCCGACGGATGAGGTACAGGCGTAGATCTGGCGTCTGTGATTCTGTTTGGCATAACCCATTGCTGCGGCTGCCATACCCTGCTCGTTTCTGGACTGGTGTACGAGTAAATCTCCCGGATTTTCATCGAGGGCCTGACCTAAGCCTACGACATTTCCGTGCCCGAATATTGTGAAGATGCCTTTGACGAATTTCTGTTCAACACCATCAAATTCGACATATTGCTGGTTTAGGAATTTCACTATGGCTTGTCCAACAGTAAGACGAAACGTATCCATATTCTTTCTCCTGATTCTTTTAATGAGTCTGTGAGCAGAAGGGGAGGGTAGAACCGCCATATGGCATGGCGATAATTTTGGCATCCCTGCCCAGTGCCCTGAATGCCTCTTCCAAAGCACTCTGTGCATCTCCATATGGTTCGAGGTGGCAATTCCGAACAAAATCATCCTGCAGATCACTTACAAGCAGGATTCTTGCCGACTCAAGTACGATCGCAATGGCAGCAGCCTTATGTCCGCCAAGCTGGAAATCTTCCTGGATATGGGAAATCATATCACATGCCTTTTCGTGCCCGAGCATCCACTCTTCAAAACAGTGCTCGCCCAGTCCTTCTTTGGCAGAGGCAAGCCAAATGATGATTCCCCCGTCCTTGACGGCATGCTTGGAGTTGTCGAGCGCCTTTTGGGCCTGGTAAAGATTGATGTCTTTCGGATAGCCGCCCGGGGAGACAATTACAATGTCAGCTTTCTGTGGGATGTTGACGCGGTATAGGCCGTCAAGGAAGTCACATCCTGCGCGGTGCGCTTGTACGTGATGGCCGCACACGCATTTACGGATGTGTTTTTTCTCATCCAGGACTACATTGACGATAAAATCGATCGGTACAAAGTCAGCGACTTCTTCAATGTCTTCCCGGACGGGATTCCCGTCGAGTGCGCCGGCTTTGGCTTCCGGCATGACCATTTTGCTGTGATTGGCTGATATTGCATTCCTTGTTGACACGCCCGGCATGATTGCTTTGGCACCGCCGCTGTATCCGGCAAAATAATGAAACTCAATGTTCCCGACACAAATGCGGCGGTCAGCACGGACAACAGGTCCGAAGATTTCGTATGGCGTCCCCCTGGAACTGGTTCCAACCAGTATAAAATCGTCGACCGAATCGATGCAGGATGTACTTTCGTAGACTTCGTCACCGACCATACTGCGCATTTCCTGCTCTGTGTGCGGACGATGACTGCCGAGGGCGAATACGACTGTAATGTCTTCCCTGGCTATTCCGGCGAGGTACAGGCGCTTGATAATTACCGGAATGATCTTGTAGGACGGAACAGGTCGGGTAATATCACTTGTTATGATGACGACTTTTTCGCCCGGTTTCACGATCTTCTCGAGTTTTGACGTCCCGATCGGATGATCCATCGCTGCTTCAATTTCCTCGATCTCGGTAAGGTCGGAAGTGCCCGCTATATCGTTGGGCTTTAAAACAGCAAGGACATTCTCATCCGGCAAATCAAGTTCGATTTTCTTCTTATCATATCCAAATTGTATCTTCATTTTTCTCTCCGTGTTCCGTCAGAAACAATAACGCCCGGGAAGGGAAGGCGCATACGCGCCGGCATATCCAAAACGTGAAGAAGTTTCTGGTTATGAATTTGACTTCTGATTCTTAAGTTTAATCACTTCCTGAACTTTTTCAACAATTTTCTCCGGAGTCAGGTCATAATGCATGCGCAGGTAATCTTCCGGACCGACGGAACCGAAAAGATCGTTAACTCCGACAAAACCTACATAGGTAGGATATGTCCTGCTCAGGAACTCGGATACAGCTCCGCCAAGACCGCCGATGATGTTCGCATTTTCTGCAGTCACAACAGCACCTGTCTTTTTGGCACAGGCGAGTACTGTTTCCTCGTCAAGAGGCTTAATTGTGAAAATGTCGACGACCTGAGCTGAAATGCCCTGCGTTTCAAGCATCTGTGCAGCTTTCAGTGCTTCAGCTACCATGATCCCGCATGCAATGATAGTAACATCGGTGCCCTCGCGGAGAAGATTTGCCTTGCCGAGTTCAAATTCACTGCCTTCGCCGTATACGGCAACGCTGTTTTTACGGGGTGTCCGGATGTATGTAACTCCGTCTCTGTCTTTTGTCTTGAGGAGAACGTCCGCAAGCTGAACGGAATCAACTATATCAAAAATGGCAGCTTCGGGTATCAGCCGGTACATTGCAACATCCTCGAAAGGCATGTGTGTTCCGCCGTTAAATGCAGCGGTTACGCCCGGATCAGAACCAATTATTCGGACATTATTGTGGGCATATCCAACGGAAAGGAACACCTGATCAAAACAGCGTCTTGAAGCGAAGGGTCCGAAGGTATGGGCATAAGGTTTTTTACCGGCTGCGGACATCCCGGCAGCAACACCCATCATGTTTGCCTCCTGAACACCGCAGTCAATAGCTCTTTCCGGGTATTTTTTGCGTACTTTGGTAGTGGACATTGAGTTCATAAGATCGGCATCCAGATATACAACCTGCGGATCTGTCTCGATGAGCTTTTCAATGGATGCAGCAAAGGCATCCTTCATTGCAATTTTCTCTTTGTCGCCATTATAAATTACTTTAAACACCTTCAGTACCCCCAATCACTTTGTCGAGTTCGGCAATCGCTTC
>DIEQ01000088.1:9874-35246 GCA_002418705.1 Mageeibacillus sp. UBA5770
ATTGCGGAGCAGCCGGCACCTTTTACCGTGTTCAGAACAATCATTGCCGGCCTGTCCTGCTGTTCAAGCTGTGCTTTTTTAACAGCTTCAACGACAAGATCCGGATCATTACCGTCAATCGTCTGGACAAACCAGCCGAAGGATGCAAATTTTGCTCCGATGTCACCCATGTTCATGATTTCATCTGTCGTACCATCAAGTTGTTTGTGGTTATAATCGACAAAGGCTATCAGGTTCCCGAGCTTTTTATGAGCGGCAAAAAGCGCCATTTCCCAGACCTGTCCTTCGTTGCATTCTCCGTCTCCCATAATCAGATAGACTCTGGATTCGGATTTGTCGTATTTGAGTGCAAGTGCGAGTCCGGCTGCCGTTGATGCTCCCTGTCCGAGTGAACCGGTCGTCATATCGATACCGGGTGTCAGGGTCTTGTCACAGTGGCTGGGAAGATGAGTTCCCGGCTTATTAAGTGTCATCAGCCATTCCATCGGGAAAAAACCTTTGAGCGCCAGCGTAGCGTAGATGGCAGGGCCTGCATGACCTTTCGAGCATACAAGACGGTCTCTTTTGTCCCATGAAGGATTTTTGGGATCGTAATGCATGATTTCGCCATAGAGAGCAGCAATGGTATCTGTAATAGACAGAGATCCTCCAATATGGCCAAAACCGAGTTCTTTAAACTCTTTCATTTCTTCTTTTCTGATCTGAGCCGCGAAAGATGTGAGTTTTGTCATTTCATACCTCCATAAGCCTTTTCCATTGCATCAACAAGCGGCAGCTTTTTACCGGACATAAACCGGATGAGGGCGCCGCCGGCCGTGCAGACGTAACTGATCTTTTTGATGTCAATAAACTTTGTTGCCGAGCTTACGGTGTCGCCGCCGCCGATGACTGAATATCCGTCACTGTCTGCGATGGCTTGCCAGATTCCGCGTGTTCCGTCAGCAAAAAGCGAATCCTCATATACGCCGGCCGGCCCGTTTGCAAAAATAGTACCAGCTGTTTTTAAAATTAACGCATATCTTATTACGGTCTCGCTGCCGATATCAGGGTACAGAGTATCAAGCGGCATTTGTGATACCGGGACTTCGGCCCGCGCATCATCTTTTTTTATCGCGACGTCAACCGGCATCTCGATTTTGCCGGGGAATTCTGCGAGATATTTCTTCGCATCTTCGACAAATACGAGCAAGTCCTTGTCTTTGAGGAACTGTGTCATTTTGGCGCCGACGTCTATGCCGGATGCGATCAGCATGATAATACCGGTAATACCCGTTGTCAGGATTTTGTCAGCCGAACCATTTTTGAGCACGGTTTCCATCATACCAAAAGCGTCGCTGATTTTTGCTCCGCCGAGGACGAACACGGCCGGATGTCTGGCGTTGTCCCGTACTGCGCTTAGTGCAGTGATTTCGTCAAAGAACTGAAAGCCGGCCGCTGAAGGCAGAACCTGCTGGAAGCCAGTCATACTCGGGCAATTTCTGTGTGCTGCAGAGAAGGCATCATTCACATAAAGGTCGAACAGGGGAGCGAGTCTCCTGATCAGATAGGTGTCCTTCATTTCTTCGGGAGTCAGCTTGACATCTTTTTCAAAAGTCGATACTTCTTCCGTCAGATACCGCAGATTGCCAAGCAGAATGCATTCGCCGGATTTCAGATTATTCACGGCTTCGAGTGCAGCATCTCCGCAGACATCATCAATGTATTGTATTGTGTATCCTGCCGCTTCGGACAGTTTTGCAGCATGCTCTTTCATCGGAATCAGATTCTGATAATCAAGCGTATCGCCCTGGTGGGCAATGATTGCAACGGCGGCTCCATTATCGAGAAGGTACTTAAGTGTCGGCGCATTCTTCTGGATACGGTTTGCATTTACAATCATTTTTGACTGCGGATCAATCGGGGAATTGATGTCCGGCCGAAAAAGAACTTTTTTATTTTTGAGATCGAATTCTTTTACTGAATGTATTTTTACTTCCATTTTCCTATCCCCAAATATTTGTTGGTTGCTGCAACGCCGTCAAGCCGGTTTGTCTGCATACCCATGGAGGCACGGATGGCATCCATTGTCTCCGGTATGGTTACCGATTCCTGCGGGATATTGATTGCATACATAATCTCGTCACCGTATTCAACGATGGAATCTGTCCAGAGACCGATTTCATACATGTCACCGCGCGGATTGCCCAGATCACGGGCATAACGGAAGAAGGAAGCATTGCCCTGGAATCCGTCATCAATATTGACGACGCGGATACGGTCGTGCTTCAGGAAAGCATTGAGAGCCATTTCCTTTGTGATTTTAACCTTGCCCTTGGCAACAACGGTTATGATGTGTCCGTGTGTTACCGGTGTATGTACCAGAATACCGGTAGCCTGGACGTGCGGCATGATTGTCATCAGATCTAATGCCTGATGGGAGGGGGCCTTGTCCATCTGCAATGCATTTGTCAGGCCGCGGTGATAGTCCCCCGGATCTGCAACCCTGCGGATAATCGTTATGGCGACCCTTTCGATTCCGAACTCGCGGTCAAGGCAGTCAACGGAACGGATGAGGCCCGTCGTATTGCAGCTTGTCAGCTTCAGAAAGTCCACATTCAGTCCCTGTTCGTAGTTGGCATAACCGTGGAAGAAGACATCTGCGACGGAATTTTTCTCTCCGCCCTGGAAAATGGCTTTGACGCCCTTGGCTGCATATAATTCCTTATTCTTAGCACCAACGCCTCCCGGGGATGAATCGAGCATGATGTCAACCTTATCAACCAACTCTTCAAATGTCCCGGCGATCGGAATGTTAAGCTCGGCGAACTTATCCTTGTTGCTGTCATTAACAAGGTACAAGTCATACGGCATTCCCTTTTCTTTCAATGCACGGATTGAAAGCGTAGGAGCGAGATCCGCTATTCCTACAAGCTCCATATCTCCCTGCAATGCGACTCCGTCTGCAAGTCGCTGTCCAATAACACCGTATCCTGCAACACCAACTTTTACTTTTGCCATTTCAATACCTCCCAAATAAAATTTAGAAACACTCTTCCGACAATCGGGCTGCACCGCCTAAACATGCATACATAGCCATTACTGGTGCAAATGAAGCGATGCATAGATCAAATACAAAAAGGAATCATGCAGCTGGCGTGATTCTGTCCGATAATTTGCATGCTTATATTAAAACAAAGGGCATAGAATTTGTCAACAGATTATCAATAGTTGCTCATAAAATCAACAAAAGAGATCATTGTATTTCCGGTTTATATGTATTTAAAGACAAAAAAGTGATTAAATATACAAACAAACTATTGATTTCTTGGGAAAAATGATGCAAAATTTACATATGGGTTCTTCGAAAATGCTTTGACCCTCAACATATATGATAAAGTTTTGACGTACTGTTGACAAAATGTCCTGCCTTTGATTTAATAGGCAAAACAATACAGGGTTTTCCGCTTCGTGAAAAACCAAAGTACGCCAATTGTCGACCCGGTTATGATTCATTTATATTTATATCCTGGTTTTCCCAAACATGAGACAAATTTAATAATGGAGGTTGGACTATGTTTGACAAAGAAAAGGTTCTACTTGGAATCGCTCCGATTGCATGGACGAATGATGACATGCCTGATTTGGGTAAAGAGAATTCGTTTGAGCAGTGCATCAGCGAAGCAGCACTCGCCGGATTTCGCGGCACTGAGGTGGGCAACAAATATCCCAGTGATCCGGATGTCCTGAAGGGCTACTTAGAAGAGCGGGGCCTGCGTATTGCAAGCTCGTGGTTCAGTTCATTCCTGACAACAAAACCCCATGAGGATACCATTGCTGAATTTATTGTGAAACGCGATTTCCTTCATGCCATGGGTTCAAAGGTTATTGTTATATCTGAACAGGGACACAGCATTCAGGGTCAGATTTCGACTCCGGTTTTCGAAGAGAAATATATTATGAATGATGAAGAGTGGGATAACCTGACGACCGGTCTTGAGAAACTTGGCGCACTTGCAGCGGAAAAGGGTATGAAGGTTGTATATCACCATCATATGGGTACCGTTGTTCAGACGACAGCAGAGATTGACCGTCTTATGGAAAATACGGACCCTGAACTCGTTTCTTTGCTGTTTGACAGCGGACATCTTGTCTTCTCCGGTGAAAATGAACTTGAAGTTCTGAAGAAATATGTGAAGCGCATCGCTCACGTTCACCTGAAAGATATTCGTCCTGAAATTGTCAAAAAAGTTAAGGCTGAGAAGCTGAGCTTCCTTCAGGCAGTACGTCTAGGTGCTTTTACTGTTCCGGGCGACGGATGCATTGCATTTAAGCCTATCTTTGATGTCCTCGATGCAAACAACTATGAAGGATGGCTTCTGGTTGAAGCTGAACAGGATCCGGCTATTGCTAATCCGTTTGTTTATGCAAAGAAAGCCAGAAAATATATAAGTGAGACCGCAGGCATCTAATAAATTCAGGAGGAAGAAGACTATGTTGAATTTTGGTATTATTGGCGCCGGCCGTATTGGTAAGGTGCACGCAGAAAGTATTACATTCCATGTTAAGAATGCAAAAGTTGCCGCTATGGCTGATCCGTTCATGACATCTGAGACAGAGAAGTGGGCGACGGAACTTGGCGTTGCAAAGTGTTATAAGGATTATCACGATATTCTGAACGATCCTTCCATCGATGCCGTCATGATTTGTTCATCAACACAGACACATGCTCCGATTTCGATCGAAGCAATTCAGGCGGGAAAACACGTTTTCTGCGAAAAACCCATTTCCCAGGATCTGACGCAGATCAAAGAAGTCGTGGAAGCCCTTTCAAAATCGAATGTCAAGTATCAGGTTGGATTTAACCGCCGTTTTGACCATAATTTCCGCGCAGTCCGTGCAGCCGTCCTCGATGGCAAGATCGGAGATGTCCATATTGTTAAGATCACTTCAAGAGATCCCGGTGCCCCGCCGGTAGAATATGTAAAAGTGTCCGGCGGCATGTTCCTTGATATGACAATTCATGATTTTGACATGGTCCGCTATCTTACGGGCAGTGATGTTGAAGAAATATATGTCAATGCAGCTGTACTCGTTGACCCGGCGATCGGTGAAGCGGGCGATGTCGACACAGCTATCATCTCGATGAAGTTAAAGAACGGTGCTCTTGCCGTAATTGATAATTCGAGAAAAGCTGAATATGGATATGACCAGCGTGCCGAAGTATTCGGTTCGAAAGGTCAGGTCCAGGTTACCAATGATGCCTCATCCACAGCTGTTATCAGCAATGCTGAAGGTGTCACCGGCGAGAAGCCTCTGTTCTTTTTCCTTGAGCGTTACATGGAATCATTCTCCCGTGAAGTGTCACAGTTCGTTGACGCTGTCATTAATGACAAAGAAGTACCGGTTACGGTCAATGACGGGCTTCAGGCCGTTCTTATCGGTGTTGCTGCCGGAAAATCGCTTCGCGAAAACCGCCCTGTCAAATTGACTGAGATTAATTACTAATGATTAAACAAGGATTGGTCTGATAATTTAAGGAAAGAGAGGAGGAATTCATAAAATTGCACCTCTGAAAGCGGTTGAATCTGCGGATTATCATGATGGTGCGAATAATAGCATTTATTCAGGTTGCATGATTGAATTGAGGAACTTTGGCAATATTTTATTCAAAAAATGATCTTGTAATCTAAGATGTTGTGACAAGTTAACAACGAAATTGGTAAATTGATGATAAAGTATTGACAAAGTGACGGACGCTTGTTTTAATGTAGAAGAATGAATGAAGAGGCAAGGTGACCGCCGGGAAAGAAAAGTCCGGCAGGCACCAAATAAAAAACTTGGGAGGAAACTTATGAAAAAACTACTGTCCATTGTTGTTTCCGTACTTATGCTGACAGGTCTTGCCGCAGGTTGTGCCGCTGAGCCGGCCGCCACTACCGCTGCTGCCACTACAGCCGCTGCAACAACTGCAGGTGAAGCAACAACTGCCGCCGAAACCACAGCTGCCGAAGCAGGCAAGACTTTCAAGGTCGGTTATTGCATTAACAACTTCAACGACACTTTCCAGACATACATTGAGAAAGCCGTTGAAGATTATGTAGCTGCCAACCCGGAGCTCACCCTTGAGACAGCCGATGCACAGGAAGACGTAATTAAGCAGCAGGATCAGGTAAATACATTTATCGCACAGGGTGTTGATGCACTTATCGTTGTTCCGGTTGATACCAGCGCCATGGATCCCATCACCAAAGCAGCACAGGATGCCGGAATTCCTCTTTGCTACGTCAACAGAAACCCCTTCTCCGGCATGGAAGACAAGATGCCTGAAGGTGTGTACTATGTTGGTTCTCAGGAAATCAAAGCAGGCGAAATGCAGATGAATTATGCCGGCGAACTTCTTGCCGGTAAGGGCGGAATTTGCATCCTTGAAGGACAGCTCACAAATGAAGGTGCTGTAAAGCGCACACAGGGTGTTCAGGATACAGCAGCTGCTTCATTCCCTGACATCAAAATCCTTGCTCTTGAAACAGGCAACTGGCAGCGTGATCAGGGTATGTCCCTCACAGAAAACTGGATTACAAAATTCGGTGCTGAACTCAACTGCGTACTTGCCAACAATGACGAAATGGCTCTTGGTGCTGTTGAGGCTCTCAAGGCTGCAGGCAGAGATGATGTTATCGTAATGGGCGTTGATGCTATTCCTGATGCTCTCCAGGCAGTTAAAGAAGGCTCACTTGCCGGAACCGTTCTCCAGGATGCAGTCGGACAGGGCGAAGGCAGCATTAAGGTTATTCAGAGCGTACTTAAGGGCGGAACGTCCGAGAGCATTATCTGGATCGACTTCCAGCTTGTAACTCCTGAAAATATTGATACCTTTCTGAAGTAATTCTCGAGGGAGCTGCGGGAAACACTTTCCCGCAGCTCCTTTATTGTTTTCACAATTAATTTGTAAATTGTAGCAGATATCCGCTTTGAGGTTTTCTGCTTGCCGATACAACTAAAGCAGATGGGAGTGATATTTGTGGAAGATCATCAATACGTTCTCGAAATGAAAAATATTGTTAAGCATTTTCCTGGAGTCAAGGCGCTTAAGGGTGTCAATTTTAATGTCGGACGCGGAGAAGTACATGCCCTCGTCGGCGAAAACGGAGCCGGAAAATCAACCTTGATGAAATGCCTGATTGGAATTCATGCTCCGACATCAGGCGAGATTTATTATAAAGGTGCATTGCAGACAGGTAAAAACACGGCTGAAATGCTGAAAACAGGAATATCCATGATTCACCAGGAGCTTAATCCTGTTACGACCAGATCAATCATGGAAAATATCTGGCTGGGCCGCGAACCGCTTAATCACATCGGTCTTGTAGATCACAAGAAGATGTATGATCTGACAAAAGAAGTCCTGAAGATCATCGAAATAGATGAAGATCCCAAGACGGAAATGAGCAAGCTCACCGTTGCCAAAATGCAGATGATTGAAATTGCAAAAGCCGTCTCCTATAACGCTGACCTGATTATTATGGACGAACCAACTTCGGCAATTACGGACCGCGAAGTCAACCAATTGTTCAAAGTCATACGTAAGCTTCGTTCGGAAGGCAGAAGTATCATATATATCTCTCATAAGCTCGATGAAATTTTTGAAATTACTGATAAAGTTACGATTATGAGAGACGGTGAGTATATTGGAACCGTCAACACAAAGGAACTGAAGGTCGAGACCATGATCAATATGATGGTTGGCCGTGATGTTGACGACTTGTTCCCTAAGATCCCGTGCAAAATCGGAGAAGTCGTGCTTGAAGTAAATCATCTTGCAAGCGGCAAGTTCTTTAAGGATGTGTCTTTTACAGCCAGAGCAGGAGAGATTCTCGGGGTTGCCGGTCTTGTCGGAGCAGGCCGGACAGAGATCATTGAAACCATTTTCGGCATTCGAAGAAAAGATGCCGGGGAAGTCCTGATAAACGGAAAGAAAGTCAATATCAAAAGTTCGCAGGAAGCAATTAAACATGGTATGGCTCTCCTCACAGAGGATCGCCGTGAGACAGGTATTTTCCCTATGCTCTCTGTGTCATTTAATACAATGATTGCGAACATTGCGTCATATGTCAGCAAGGTTCATTTGCTGAACAAAAAAGCAATAAACGAAGACTGCAAGAACTATGCCAGGGCTATTCAGATCAAGACTCCGAGCCTATCACAGCGTGTTGAGAATTTGAGCGGAGGAAATCAGCAGAAGGTTCTTATCGCCAGATGGCTCCTGACAGATCCTCAGATTCTGTTCCTTGATGAACCGACCAGAGGAATTGATGTAGGTGCCAAATCAGAAATCCATAGAATCATCACCAAGCTCGCAGGCGAAGGAAAAACAATCATTATGATTTCTTCCGAAATGCCTGAAGTCATGGGTATGAGCGATAGGATTATGGTTGTTCATGACGGTATGATTACCGGAATTCTGGAAAATGATAAGGACCTTACTCAGGAAAAATTAATGGCTTATGTAGCGAATGCAGTATAAGTGCGTAATACGGAGGTAAAAAGATGAGCACATTTGAACAAAAGGTCAGGAATCTGAAAAATACCAATGTGAGTGATTTTATCAAGAAATACGGAATTGTATTTGTTCTGCTGTTTATGATTCTTGGAATCAGTATTGCATCCCCGACATTTTTGACAAGCACGAACATTTTCAATGTTTTCACACAGACAGCCATTACGGGTATCATGGCGCTTGGCATGACATTTGTTATCATATCCAAAGGTATTGACTTGTCTGTCGGTTCTGTGCTGGCTTTCGCAGGTGTTGTAGCTGCAAGTCTCGGACAGTCTATTGATGCGACATCAAAATACTTTCCCGGCCTCGCTCAGCTCCCAACCATTGTACCAATACTTGCAGCAATGCTGGTCGGAACTTTATGTGGTGTTATAAGCGGATGGCTTATCGCCAAAACTCATATTCCGGCTTTCATCTCTACCCTTGGTATGATGACGATTGCAAGAGGCCTTACCCTTATTTATACACAAGGTAAACCGGTAAGTAATCTGCAGCCTGGAATTACAATGCTTGGCGGAAAAATATTTAATGTCATACCCGTTCCGGTGCTGATTTATGCTGCTGCCATTGTCATTTCATGGGTACTTCTTAACAACACACGCTTCGGCAAACATGTATATGCAATCGGCGCCAACAGCAAAGCTGCTGAAGTATCCGGAATTGATGTCGGTAAGAATATAATTGCCATCTATGCTTACTGCGGCCTGTTTGCAGGTATTGCAGCTATCGTTTTCGCAGGACGTGTCGGAAGCGTTCACCCCGGTGCTGCTGTTGGGTATGAGCTGACAGCCATCGCTTCCACAACAATTGGAGGAACAAGCCATTCCGGCGGTATCGGTACGATATGGGGTGCCGTTGTCGGTGCACTCGTTCTGTCCGTTCTTGCCAACGGACTTACTCTCCTTGGTGTTAATGCTTACTGGCAGCAGGTCTTTGTCGGTCTGATCATCGTCGGCGCAGTTGTCATCGACATGAGAAAGAACACACAGAAGAAATAAGAAAAGGTGAAATATGAATAAAATCAAAGTTGGTATAATCGGACTTGGCAGATTGGGTGAGCAGCATGCAATTAACCTTGCAAGCAAGATTCCAAATGCGGAACTGATTGCAGTCTGTGATATGGACGATGTCAAACGTGATGCTTTTGCCCGGAAATACAATATCTTGCATTCCTGCAAAACTTTTGAAGAAATGCTGGCTGTTGACGGTCTTGATGCAGTGTTCATTGTGTCGCCTTCGGGAATGCATACCGGTCAGATCTCTATGGCACTCGATGCCGGAAAGCATGTCTTTTCGGAAAAACCGCTCGGCGTCACGGTTGATGAATGTCTTGAAGCCCAGAAAGCCGTTGAAAGACACCCTGAACTTGTGTTCATGCTTGGATTCATGAGAAGATTTGACGACTCATATCAGTATGCACATGATAAGGTGATGAGCGGCGAGATCGGAGATCCGATACTTTTCCGTTCCTACAGCCAGGATCCCGAGAAAAATATTGCCGGTGCGATTGCATTTGCAGCTCACAGCGGCGGAGAATTTCTTGATATGGCCGTTCACGACATTGACCTGGCACGCTGGTTTCTGCAGTCTGAACCTAAAACAGTCTATGCTGTCGGCGGCTGCTATGCTCATCCTGAGTTCGGCAAGTATAACGACGGAGACAATGTTTCCTGCCTGATGCAGTTTGAGAACGGTGCCATGTGCTTCCTTTTCGCAGGACGGACGGCGCCTCACGGTTACAATGTTGAGACGGAAATTATCGGAACCAAAGGTATCTTGCGGATTGCAAATGTCCCGCAGAAGAATCTCGTCGAGATTCTCGACAACAGCGGCGTCAGAAAAGAATGCAGTCAGAACTTCCTCGAGCGCTTTGAAAAATCATATCTTTCCGAAGCGAATGAGTTTATCTCCTGTATCTTTGAGAACCGCAAGCCTGAAATTACTGTAAATGACGGCACGCAGGTATCGCGGATTGCTTATCGCTGCAAGGAAGCCTTTGAGACAGGAAAACTCCTGACCTTTTAAGGCTTAGCCGGAGAACTCATACCAGCAACATTTTATCGTGTTTCTTAAAATCCCCATGCCGGGCTGATTGCAGTTTTGCCCCTGCGATTAAGACGGCATGGGGATAATTGTTATTCACCGGCGATTTCGTTTTGATGTGCTTTTCCTGTATAATAGTTTTATTCGTCCATCGAATAATAACCGGAAATAATTCTTCCCGAATGAGAAGGTATCATATATGCGAATATTATATTACGACTGCTATATCGGAATCAGCGGCGACATGAATCTTGGCGCTCTTATAGATGTCGGGGTCGATCCTGACTATTTAGTGAAGGAGATTTCAAAACTTCATCTGGATTCCGAATTTCGAATTGATATACGAAAAACGGAGAAGAAGGGCATATCCGGCACAAAAGCGGATGTTGTCCTGCTTCATCACGAAAATCACCACGACCATCACCACGATGCCCATTCCCACGATCATCGAAACATTCAAGATATTGAAGCCATACTGCGCGCCAGTGAATTGCCGGATCGAATCATTGCATCGAGTCTGGCTATGTTTATGCGTATTGCCCGTGCAGAAGCAAAGGTACACAGCACAACCGTTGACAAAATTCATTTTCACGAAGTGGGAGCGATTGATTCAATCGTTGACATTGTCGGTGCAGCTATTGCTATTGACTATCTTCATGTCGATAAAATTATATCTTCTCCGGTCCAGGTCGGCGGCGGATTTGTCAAGTGCGAACACGGACTGCTGCCGGTGCCGGCTCCCGCGACAGTTGAACTGCTTCGGGGAATTCCAATTGCATCCGGTCTGGCTCCGTTTGAGACGACTACGCCTACGGGCGCCGCCATTTTGGCCGAAAATGCCGATGAATTTACTGACAGGCTCAGATTTACCATTGAGAAGACCGGGTACGGATTTGGTACGAAGGACTTTGACATTCCCAACGCACTGCGAGTCTATCTTGGAACCGCTGACGGTGAGTCTCAGATAGAAGAACAATACCTGATTGAGACAAATATTGACGACATGAGTCCGGAAATCATCAGTTATGTCGAGGAACGGCTGTTTGAATCCGGTGCCCTTGATGTTTTCACCACCCCGATTACAATGAAAAAAGGCCGGCCGGCCGTCATGCTTAGCGTTCTTGTCAGCCGCGAAAACGAAGCGGGCATTCTGATGATTATTTTCAGGGAGACTACCTCAATCGGTGTCCGCAAGACTTCGGTTGAGAAAATCATGCTCCCTAGGCAAAACGAGAAAATCCTGACAGAATTTGGCGAAGTGTCAATAAAGACCGCTTTTTTAAGCGGCGAGAAAATTAAATACAAAGCTGAATTTGATGAATGCAAAAAAATCGCGCTGGAAAACAATGTGCCTATTGCTCATGTCTATCAAGCGGTAGATCAGGCGGTCTGGGGGAAAGAATCAAATGGAGATGCATAAAAAATTAACGCTGCTCACAGAGCAGTTGCTTGCCATGGGCAGTGTCGCCGTGGCCTTTTCCGGCGGTGTCGACAGTACATTCCTTTTACGTATTGCAGCTGATGTGCTTAAAGATAAAGCGATTGCCGTTATTGGCCGATCCTCCGCATTTCCTGAGAGGGAATTCAAAGAGGCGGAGGCCTTCGTAAAAGCCCTGGGCGTAAAGTTTGAAGTTATTGATTCTGATGAAATGGCAATCAGAGAATTTGTTGATAATACCGTGGATCGCTGCTATCACTGCAAGAAGCAGCTTTTTACAAAAATCCTTGATACGGCCCGTCATAATGGCATTTTGCATGTCGCCGACGGATCTAATGTTGATGATATGGGCGACTATAGGCCGGGAATGAGGGCAATCAGGGAGCTTGGGGTTATCAGTCCGCTCCAGGATGCCGGCATGACCAAAGAGGAAATCCGCGCCCTTTCAAGAGAATTGAATCTTCCTACATGGAATAAACCGGCCTTTGCATGTCTTGCCTCGCGTATTCCTTACGGAGAACGCATTACGATCGAAAACCTCGAGAGAATCGGCAGGGCGGAACAATATCTTCTTGATCTGGGCTTTAAGGTAGTGAGGGTTCGGTGCCATGGTGATCTTGCAAGAATTGAGGTACATCCCGATGAGCGCGCCCGATTTGTTAAGGATGATCTGATGGACCGCGTGGATAAGGCTTTCAGGGAATTTGGATTTGCTTATGTCTCTTTGGATTTGAAGGGATATAGGACCGGCAGCATGAACGAGGTAATCTGACAGTGCTGTCAGACGAAGATGATCAGGGAGATCGATGTGAATAAAAAGGAATTGCACAGTTTGCTTGAATCCGTTAAAAATAATGAAATAGACATCGAGGATGCCGAGAAGCTCCTGGCTGACCTGCCGTTTAAGGATTTGGGATTTGCTAAAATTGATGATCACAGGGAAATCCGTGTCGGATATCCCGAGGTCATTTATTGTGAACATAAAACGCCTTCCCAGGTCCGCGATATCATTTCGCATATGCTGACCCGAGGAGGAAATATACTCGCAACACGAGCTGACGAAAATGTATTTCTCGAAGTAAAGTCAATTTGCCCGTCAGCACAATATAATACACTTGGAAGGACGATTACAATCAGGCAGAAGGACGAAGCATTGACGGACAGTTATATCGCTGTTGTTGCTGCGGGAACCTCTGACTTGCCGGTTGTGGAAGAAGCCGTCGAGACCGCCTCTATCCTCGGCAACAGGGTCATTAAGGTCGTTGATGTAGGTGTGGCAGGCATTCACAGGCTTTTCTCGAGTATGGAGACCATCAGGGGAGCCAAGGTTGTCATTGTGATTGCCGGGATGGAAGGGGCACTGGCCAGCGTGGTCGGCGGACTTGTTGATAAGCCCGTTATTGCTGTTCCTACCAGCGTAGGTTATGGAGCCAACTTTGGAGGACTCTCAGCACTGCTCAGCATGCTGAACAGCTGCGCGAGCGGAGTCAGTGTTGTCAATATTGATAATGGATTTGGGGCAGCATATTGTGCTTCAATGATTAATAAGCTTTAAATCGGACGATTACACAAATGCAGAAAGGATCCCGGTGCACTCTTCTACCGGGATCCTTTTTTAGAATATTTTCAGATAAAATCTGCACTTATTTTGCTACGATGTTGGCAAGTCTTCCCTTAACATAAATGAATTTGACGATGGTGCGGCCTGAAAGAGCTTCGATGAGACGGTCGTCTGAACGGACTATCGCTTCAACTGCTGTGGAATCGAGGTCGGTTGCAACATCGATACGGAACTTGATCTGCCCATTGACCTGAACAGCAATCTCAATCGTATCAAGTACGAGGGCGTCCGGGTCAAAGACAGGCCATTTCTGATTAAAGATGGAATATGAATGTCCAAGCTTTTCCCAGAGTTCTTCGGAGAAATGAGGTGCAAACGGTGCGAAAAGCAGCAGCAGAGCCTCGGCAGCCTCCCTGATCAGCGCCGGACTGCAGCCGGTTAAGCCCTGATACTTGTTGATGCCGTTCAGAAGCTCCATCATACGAGCGATGGAAGTATTGAACTGGAATCTGTCCGTATCCTGCGTCACTGCACGGATTGTGTAGTGGAGTGTGTAGAGCAGCTCCTTATCCGCGGGTGAAAGATCCCCGGTATTGGAGGTCTTCCTGGCGCTTATCGCAGCAACTTCTTCCATCAGGCGCTCGAGGCGTGCTGTGAATTTCACTATCGCCTGAATTCCTTTGTCGCTCCAGGGGCCGCCTTCTGTGTAGGCGAAGCCGAAAGCGAGGTATGTACGGAATACATCGGAACCGTATTTATTGACGTACTGATCCGGAGCAACGGTATTTCCCTTGGATTTGGACATGCGGTTGCCATCAGGTCCGAGGATGATTCCCTGGTGAACAAGAGATTTGAATGGCTCGTCGAAATCGAGAAGTCCCATGTCGCGCAGGGCTTTGCAGATAAAGCGTGCATACAGAAGATGCATCGCGGCATGCTCAGGACCGCCGACATATTTGTCTACGGGGCACATACGGTTGATGAGATCTTTGCCGAACGGCTCACGGTCGTTTTTGTTGTCAGGATAACGAAGTTCATACCAGGAGGAGTCTACAAATGTGTCCATAGTATCCGCGTCGCGCTTCGCCGGGGCACCGCATTTCGGACAAATGGTATTGATGAACTCTGCATTCTTGGCAAGCGGAGATTCTCCGTCGGGTCTGAACTCAACATCGTAGGGAAGAAGGACAGGAAGCTGATCCTCAGGTACCGGCACGACACCGCAGTGCGGACAATGTACGATCGGGATCGGGGTCCCCCAGTAACGCTGACGGGAAATCAGCCAGTCACGAAGACGGTAGTTGATCTTAAGCTCACCCATCCCCATGGAAGACAGTTTGCTGATAATTGCTGTCATGGCGCCCTTGAAATCAAGGCCGTCGAATTCTCCTGAATTGACAAGGATTCCCTTTGTACAGAAGGGGAGCTCGTCTTCTGCAGCGGGTGCAGATGCGATGACACGCTTGATCTCAAGGCCGAACTTCTTTGCAAATTCGAAGTCGCGCTCGTCATGTGCGGGAACTGCCATGACGATGCCCGTTCCATACCCTGCGATGACATAGTCAGCTGCCCAGATAGGAACCTTGATGCCGGTGATCGGGTGTATAGCATAGGAACCTGTGAATACGCCTGTTTTTTCACGTGTTGTGGACATACGGTCGATATCAGATGCTTTTCTTGTGAAGTCCTGATATTCAGAAACGGCTGATCTGCACTCTGCTGTCGTAAGATGGTCGCATAGTTCTGATTCCGGAGCAACGACAACATAAGTTACGCCCATGAGGGTATCGGCACGGGTGGTGAAGACGTCAAGCTTTAATGGTGAACCATCTTCTGACAACATCCTCTGTCCGTCTTTTTCACAATAAAAAGACAGCTGGGAACCTTCGGAACGGCCGATCCAGTTGGTCTGGATTTTTTTGGTTTTTTCGGGCCAGTCAAGTCCGGGAAGGCAGTCGAGGAGCTCCTGGGCATATTTTGTAATGGCAAAAAACCATTGTGTCATGTTCTTACGGACGACTTCGGTGCTGCAGCGCTCACATGAGCCGTCGATAACCTGCTCATTGGCCAGAACCGTACTGCATTTCGGACACCAGTTTACCGGTGCGTTCTTGCGGTAGGCAAGTCCTTTTTCAAGAAGACGAAGGAATATCCACTGGTTCCAGCGGTAATAATCAGGCATGCATGTAGCGAGCTCAAAACTCCAGTCATACGTAGCGCCCATTTCCTTTAACTGTTTTTCCATTGTTTTGATATTGGACAGCGTGGAATCCTGCGGGTGGATACCTGTTTTGATCGCATAATTTTCTGCAGGGAGTCCGAAAGCATCAAAACCCATCGGATGAAAGACATTGTATCCCTGCATTCTTTTCATACGGGACCAGGAGTCGGTCAATGAATAATTATACCAGTGTCCCAGGTGAAGATTAGCTCCGGACGGGTAGGAAAACATCTCCAGGCAATAAAGCTTTTCACCGCTTTTGCCGGGATCAAAATTATAAAGACCGGTCTCCTCCCATTTTTTCTGCCATTTTCTATCGATTTCAACCGAATATGCCATGGTAACATCGCCTCTCTTTGGGTGTATTCTGGAAAAGTCACAACAAAAGATTATAGCAGAAGGAGAGGGCAAAATATACCGCAAAGGTGCTAATACCGGCGGTATGGAATAAAAAGTGGATGTAATACATAAATATTATCAAATTAATAAACTAATTTATCAAAAAAGTGATAATCTCATAGTATATATAAATCCAGTCTTAGATACCGCATTGATGGAGGGATTTTACGTATGCCCAACACAATCGAAATTCACAATCTCACGAAGTTTTACGGAAGATCAAGGGGAATCATAGACGTATCCTTTGATGTTGAGGAGGGCGAAATTTTCGGATTTATCGGTCCGAACGGCGCAGGCAAATCGACGACAATACGGTCACTTCTGGCGCTGATTTATCCGACCTCGGGAAGTGCTTCGATTTTTGGCCTGGACTGTATTAAGGACGCTCCTGAAATTGCTAAAAGAGTGGGATATCTTCCGAGTGAAGTTTTTTATTATGACGGTATGAAAGTCAGGGACTTGCTGAATTATTCGGCCAGTTTTTACAAAAAAGACTGCAGGAAAAAAATCCAGGAACTGGCCGGTCGGCTTGATCTTGACATGAACCGTAAAATTGACGATTTGTCGCTGGGCAACAAGAAGAAAGTCGGCATTGTCCAGGGACTTCTTCATTCGCCGGACCTTATCATTCTCGATGAGCCGACACTCGGACTCGATCCCCTGATGCAGCAGCTGTTTTTCGAACTGATACAGGAGGAAAACAAGCGCGGTGCAACCGTTCTGATGTCTTCACATATACTAAATGAAGTTCAGCGGGTATGCAGCCGTGTTGCCATCATCAAAGAAGGCCGGATCATTAAGCTCGAGAAAATTTCAACTCTTAAGGAGACCAGCTATAAACGCTTCAAGATCGAAACTGTTGAAAAATTGCCGGAAGATGCACTCTGGATTGAAGGCGTCAGTGACCTGGTTATTGTTGATAATACATACAGCTTCATTTACCGGGGTGATATCAATTTAATTGTGTCCAAAATCGCCTCGTGGAAACTCGTAAATATCTGGGCGGACGAACCTGACCTGGAGGAAATATTCCTGCACTACTACTCAAAGGAGGTGTAGACGCATGAATGTTTTTATACAGGAATGTAAGATGAACCTGAAAACCACACTCATCTGGATTGTCGTTCTCTGCGGACTCGGCGGAATGCTCATGATGTTCTATCCGATTATTGAAGGTGACTTGAAGGACTTCCTTGTTGTTTTGGATAATTTTCCGCCGGCGATGAAAGCTGTCATGGGGGTACTTACGGAGAATTTTTCTACAGCTTTCGGATATTATGGTTTCGCTCTGACATTCACCACCCTTTTTGCATCGATACATGCCATGAATCTTGGCGTGGGCATCATTTCTAAGGAGACGAGGGACAAGACCGCTGATTTTCTTATGACCAAACCGATTTCGCGCACCGGAATTATGCATGCGAAGCTTTTGGCTTCTCTTGCTTTGATCGCTCTGACCGCTGTGATCTATAATATTATCCTCTACCTTGTGATTCTTTCTGTTTCAAATGGAGATCTTGATGTCAAAAAGTACCTGATGATCAGCGCAGCATTCTTCTCTCTGCAGATCATATTCTATTCGATCGGGCTCCTTGTATCGGTCACCGCGAGAAAAATTAAGATGGTACTTCCTGTGTCTCTCGGGCTGGTTTTCTTCTTTTATGCCATATCCGCTTTTGCTGTGACCAGTGAAAGTGACAAGCTTCGTTATCTTACTCCTTTTCAGTATTTCAAGACGGAGTACATAATGAAAAACGGATCGTTTGAACTGTCGTATGCCATAACCGGTCTTGTCATTTTTATGGTCTGCATACTGGCCAGCTACCTGTGGTTCCGCAAAAAAGATGTCCATGCGGTTTGAGGAGGCAGAACAATGAATATTTATAAAAGAGAGCTCAAAGCTCATTACAAATCACTTCTCATATGGTCTGCCGGAATTATGTTTCTTGTTGTGGCCGGGATGGGCAAATATTCTGCCGGAGCTGCTGCCGGTCAGGACAGTATGAATGACTTGATGAAGCAGATGCCGCAGTCCCTGCAGAATCTTTTCGGCGTAGGTGTATTTGACCTGTCGGTGCCGATCGAGTTCTTTGCCATCATGATGATGTACATTTTACTTATAGCCGGTGTTCACGGCGTAATGCTCGGAGCAGGAATCATCTCCAAAGAAGAGCGGGATAAAACTGCAGAATTCTTGCTGGTAAAGCCCGTTTCCCGCAGCCGGATCATCAGGTCGAAGCTTCTCGCCGCTGTTACTCTGCAGGCTGTATTATTTCTTGCCACATATGCCGCATGTATCGGAATTCTGTCCAAATTTTCTGATATTTCAGAATTTTCGACCGAGCTTTCAAAATTCATGGCATCCATGGCCGCCATTCAGCTCTTATTTCTGGCTGTCGGCGCGTTTTTTGCCGGTTTACTGAAAGACCCCAAGAAATCAGCTGCAGCCGGAACTTCGGTTCTCATGGTGATGTTCATTTTCTCAATCGTCGCGGATATCGTTGAAAAAGCAAATTTTCTTAAATACTTTTCGTTTTTCAAATATTTTGATGCAAAGGACATCCTGGTAAGGGGATATTCGATGGTCTATCCCGTGATTTCAGCTGTAATCGTTGTGGTACTCATTTACGGGGCTTTCTATTTCTACAAAAGGCGCGATATGAAAATATAATCCGGCGGTATGATTAGATATGTTTTTTCATATGACCAGCCTCAAAAGCAGGAGAATCAGGATGTGCAGAGGAAAGAATACATAAAAGGCGTACTGAACCAGACGTGACGGACGTTTCTTCCGGTCGGGCAGATAACAAAGAAAAACGGAGCCGATACTTGCGCCTTCTAAGCTGATGGTCTTTGTCACTGCATAATTGATCAGTATGTAGAGGAGGTCCAGAGCTAAAAAGCAAAAGAAGATCCAGGAGATCTGGTTTTTTGCGACACGTTTTTCAATCAGATAGAAGAGCAGTGCAGTTAATACACCAAATATTCCGTACTCCATCGGAACAAAGAGTGATGAAAGAACTCCTGTGACAATCAGAAGAAGTGCCATACAAAAGAGGAGTACCGGCGGCAGCGGCGGGATGTATACTCCGCTGCCTGCGTCTGCAGCACTGTGCCCGCTTCCAATCCGGACATCAAACCGATCGGAATGAGTCTGTGCATTAGCCTCAATCAGGTGAAGCGAACCGATGCGGTCAAGTGGGATCGCAAAGAGAAGCTCACAGCCATAGAGAAGGCCGAACGCGCAGAGCATGGTAAAGACCGCATTGAGAGGAACCGAAAATACAGGTATCCCGGTTAGAGGAAGAAAAATAAAAAGTATGCCCTGCGCAATCAGAGCACAGCTGAAAAGCCTAAGCAGGTAATTTCCTGCATTTCGCGTTTTCAAAAAGCCCAGCGCGAAGGAATATGCAAATAGAGGCAGGGAAAGACTGCCCAGAATTCGCAGTGCCAGGGACACATTGAGCGGAAGCCTGTCTGCATAGTACCTTCCGATATGATCCAAAACCATAAAGAAACAGGCCAGTACTTTTTTCACGATATGCACTCCTGTCAAAATGATTTGATACGGTTGCAATTGAATAGACTTTGTTTTTATTGTATCATTAGTGTTGCTGCTTTGATTGCACATAGAATGGTTAAATCTTAAGGAGATTAAAATGGGATTAGGCATGGACATCGGTATCGATCTGGGTACCTGCAGTGTTTTAATATATGTTAGAGGAAAAGGCGTTGTTCTAAAGGAGCCTTCCGTAGTCGCCGTAAACACAAAGACCGGTAAGGTTCTTGCTGTTGGAGAGAGCGCAAGTCTGATGCTCGGAAGAACACCGGGAGTCGTTGAGGCAATCCGCCCGCTCCGCGATGGAGTTATTTCAGATTTTAAAGTGACGGAAGTCATGCTTAAGGCTTTTATCGGCCGTGTTTGCCACGGCCTTCGTGCGACTTATTTCAAGCCGACGATTGTCGTATGCGTTCCGTCAGTTATTACCCCTGTTGAGCAGAAAGCAGTTGAGGATGCCTGCCGTCATGCAGGTGCCAAGGATGTTTTCCTGATCCGCGAGCCGATCGCAGCTGCTATCGGTGCCGGTATTGATATAACCAAGGCATGCGGCTCTATGATTGTTGACATCGGCGGAGGAACAACGGACATTTCCGTCATTTCTCTTTGTGAACCGGTAGTTGATTATTCTCTTAAGGTGGCCGGAGATCGATTTGATGAAGCTATTGTTAAGCATGTCAGAAGAAAGCATAATGTCCTGATTGGTGAGCGTACAGCTGAAGAACTTAAGATCCAGATTGGCTGCGCATATCCGAGGGAAGAAGAAGCAACGATGGATGTCCGCGGCAGAAACCTGATCACGGGTCTTCCCGCTACGGTTACTGTTTCTTCAACAGAAATGCTCGAAGCTCTTGAGGAACCTGTCGCCCAGATTTTCGAAGCGGTTCACTCTGTTCTTGAGCGTACTCCCCCTGAGCTTATGGCAGACATCAGCCAGCGCGGCATTGTCATGACCGGCGGAGGCGCACTTTTGTATGGCCTCGACAGGATGCTCGCAACGAAGATCGGTATTGATGTATTTGTCGCTGATGACGCCGTCAGCTGTGTTGCGATCGGCACCGGAAAAGCTTTGAACATGATGGATAAATTTGCAGCATTAGGCGACGCATAAGCTGTATTTCCTGATTCTCAGCAGTATAATAAGACAATTTATTACCCGGCAGCTTTCGACAAAAGCCGTGAAGCTGCCGGGTTATTTATTTCGATCATGTGATCCGGGATTCGCGACTTGAAGCCCCCCTAAAAAAGCATAATTACACATACACAAGTCTTTATGCAGGAAATGATTTGAAAAAAATAATTATTATCGCGATTTTTAATGAAATATAACAGAAACAGCCTATTCTGCCTTGACGCGGTTGTGCCTGCGTTTTATAATGGCAACGTTCATTAGATATTGTAATCCCTGTGAAAGGTATAATTATTTAGTCGGGCGTTTTGCCCATACATTTCCTGAGACATTTGTGACTCGAAGAATTTCTTTTAACGACATATTAATTATTGATTCGCAGATTTTTTTTCAAATGAAATAAAGTTATCAATTTTTATTAAGATTGATGTAATGCATAGGAATAGCTGTTTGCTTTTTTATGCATACCAATTCATATAGAAACCTATTTTCCAAATATAACATTGAGGTGAAAGAATGGAGCCAACCGACAATTTTTCCCAAAAGAAAAAAAAGGATCTTGTCGCTATTGCAACGTTATTTGGGATTCTCACAGAAGAGAAAGCTAACCGGATGACAAAACCTGAACTCATTGAATTCCTCGCTGAGCAGGATAGAAAAAGTAAAAATTCATCTGCTCCTGTACAAAATCAGCCTGAAATCTCTGCTGATGATGACTTGCTTCGTGCGACAGACCTGATGATTGCAGCAATTAAAGACAGTAATTTGGTTCCAGACATTGAATCGAGTATTTTTAGTCATATGAGTTCTCAAGCCGCTCAATATAAATCAGATAATACGCAGTCAGCCATCCCTGAGCCCGCGGCTGCGGGGAAGCTGCCTGTTAAGGCAGCCGCACCGAAAACCGCCGGAGCTGACGCTAAACCTGCTGTAAAAACTGCGGCTAAACCTGCTGCAAAGGCTGCGGCAAAACCTTCTGCAAAGACTGCGGCTAAACCTGCGGTTATACCAGCGGTTATACCAGCCTCAAAGGCCGCGGCAAAAGCTGCCACTAAATCCCCGGAAAAGGCAGAAGCTGAAGCGGAGCAGAAGCCAGCCGTTCCGGTGACTGTTTCTAAATCAAAAAAACCGGTTAAGAACGAAACCATAGATATTCCAGCCCCGGAAGCTGCGCCTTTGAAGACAAAGCCGGTCCGCAAAGTATCGACCAAAGCAACCCGGTCAGAAATATCTGAAGAACCCGCGGAGGAATTGCATTCTGCTGCAGAGCCGGTTATTCCTGCGGAAGTTATTTCCGATGTTTCCGCTATTACACCGACCGCTGCTATTCCAGCTGAGGAGACTGCAGCTGAATTCCGCCCGGAGGCCGAAGCAAACGACTCCGGAACAGTTAATACTCCGGTTGTTGAACCTGCTGCCGAGACAGCTGAAGTAATTGCTGAAAGCAAAAAGAGACGCGGACGCCCCAAAAAATCTACAAATGAGAAGTCCGCCGTTACTCCGGCAGTACCTGTTGTGATCACTGCCGGCGAAGAAATCAGTACATACGCTAAGATTATCGCGCAGGATGAGCTAACAGCGCAGTCTCAGATAAGCGCGCAGGATGAAATTATAGCCAATACGGATATTAGTTCTCAGGATTATGCCGTAGCCGATACATATCAGGATTCCGGCGAAGCAGATCAGACATCGTCTGAAATACAGACCGAAGCACCAATAACGGAAGCTGCAAAAAAGACAGCTCCGACTCAGGCAGAGTCACATACAGAACCGGCACACCATGCCGCGCGTCCCAGAAGACATTCTGTCATCATCAAGCCCAAGGATGAAGATGATTCAGCTGAGGAACAGGGCAGGGACATCACTGACAGAAAACCGGATACCAGGGACCGTGCTGTTTTCGATGAGAAGAAGCCTTCTGATGAAGGTTCTGCAGCACCCTCTCAGGAGCACGCAGAAGGCGCTCACCACGCAAGGATGCTGCGTCCCAAGGAACAGCCGCAGGAGATGCTGTCGGGCGTCCTGGAGCTTATGTCGGAAGGCTATGGATTTCTTAGAAGAGATAATTATCTTCAGGGTCAGAATGATATTTACGTTCCTGCACAGTATGTCCGCAGATTCGGTCTGCGCCTCGGAGACTTTGTCGTCGGTCCCTGCCGTCCCAAAAGGGATTCCGATCGTTACCAGGCGCTCCAGTATATTAAAGAAGTCAACGGAATGCCCCCTGAAAAGATGATTCGCCGTCCGCATTTCGACCGCCTGACTCCAATATACCCGCAGGAAAAATACATTTTGGAGACGGATAAAAACGAATTGTCCACCCGCATTATTGACCTCGTAGCCCCTATCGGAAAAGGTCAGAGAGGTATGATTGTATCTCCTCCCAAAGCAGGAAAGACAATCCTCCTCCAGAAAATTGCAAATGCAATTTCAATCAATAATCCCGGTTCCAAGCTTATTGTTCTTCTGATTGATGAGCGTCCCGAAGAAGTTACGGATATGCAGCGGTCGATCAACGGAGAAGTCGTATATTCTACTTTTGATAAAACGCCTGAGAACCATGTGCGGATTGTTGAGCTTGTACTTGAGCGCGCGATGCGTCTGGTTGAACTCGGTCAGGATGTCGTGATTCTGCTGGATTCAATCACAAGGCTTTCACGTGCCTACAACCTGACAATTAACCCGACAGGGCGTACGCTTTCCGGCGGACTTGACCCCGGCGCCCTATACGGGCCGAAGCGGTTTTTCGGTGCGGCAAGAAATATTGAAGACGGCGGCAGCCTGACTATCGTTGCAACGTCCCTTATCGACACCGGTTCGCGTATGGATGAAGTTATTTTTGAAGAATTNNATTCAAGGGAACAGGCAATATGGAAGTCTATCTCGACAGAAAGCTTTCCGAAAAGCGCATTTTCCCGGCAATTGACATCAACAAATCCGGTACACGCAGAGAGGAACTTCTCCTGTCCCCGGTCGAGCTTGACGCTGTCTGGACGATCCGTAAGGCATTTGGCCAGCTTGATACGGCTGCGGTTACAGAAATGATTATCAGTCTTCTTATGAAAACGCAGACGAATAATCAATTTGTTCAATCGATTAATGTATCCTTCAATGACAAGGCAACGTTTGATGCCATGCGTGGCACAAGGCCGGCCGGTACATCTACAACATCAGAGAGCCGCGGAAACGGAAAATAATCGTTGACACCGTGATAAGACTGATGTAGCATACTATATGCACATATAAATCCGGTTTGGCATACGTGGCAAAGTGCTCACGCACAGCGAACACGCGCCGACCTTTTGATGAGAGGTGAAACAATGAAAGACGGAATACATCCCAAGGCTTCAATAGCAACTGTAAAGTGCGCCTGCGGCGAGACTTTTGAGACCACATCCACGAAGAGCACCCTGCATGTTGATATTTGCTCGAAGTGCCATCCTTTTTACACCGGCAAGCAGAAGTTAATAGATGCTGGCGGACGTGTAGACAAGTTTAAGAAGAGAATGGAACAGAATAAGTAATTCTGTTTTTGATCCGATGAGACGACACGAATGAAAAAGTAAAGCAACAAATTGGAGAGATGCTCAGGCATCTCTCTTTTTTCGTATTTTCAAAATTAGTCGAAGATATGCAGCGGCATCACTCTTTTTCTTTTTCTTTAAAAATCTGTTAGAATAGAATTTAATGATGCACGCAACAAAGGGGAACAAAATGACAAATATCAACAGCTCTGCAGGAGAGAATGCAATAAAGGAACCGGCCGTATCCCTCAAACAAAGCAGGGAGACCGCGGCCGTAAAAGTGAAAAAGACCACAATCGGAGGTCAGGCTCTGATTGAAGGATTAATGATGGTCGGGCCAAGAAGGATTGCCATGGCAATCCGCAAGGCAGACGGCTCTATCGTAGTTGAAGAAATCGCACAGGGCAGGAAAATGATTTTCTTTGAGAAAGTCCCTTTTATCAGGGGCGGACTCAAGCTGTTCAGGCAGCTGATTACCGGAACCGGTGCTTTAATGAAGTCTGCTGAATTATCTGAAGTACCTGCAGCTGCTGAACCGGCCGTTCAGGAGGGAGCTTGTGTTCCTGATGCTGCTGAAGCCGTGTCGGTTATCGACACAAGTGCCGGGACTGAAGCTGTCGCCGAGCCTTCTGAAACATCGGAAGAAGAGCGTCTTGCCATGCTCGCAACACAGGCCAGATCAGCAGCACAGCCTCCTAAAAAGCAGGAAAAAGTCAGCCGTCTTGATTCATTCCTTGAGAAACATATGAATTTGATGGTCGTTTTCTCTGCTGTCCTTGGTATTCTTTTTGGTGTTATTCTATTTTTTCTGCTGCCCCGGCTTATTGTTGACCTGATAACCCACTGGATCCCTGCAAGCCAGACTGATTCGTATGCTGTCATCCTCCTTCTAAACCTTGTGGAGGGCATTATCCGAATTACAATATTTATCAGTTATCTCGCATTGACTTCGCGTGTTA
>DIEQ01000128.1 GCA_002418705.1 Mageeibacillus sp. UBA5770
CAACGATCATTTGCAGCTTTCCATCGCCGATTCCAGCGGAGCGGTGCGATGCATCGGTTTCGGCATGGGCGCACTGGAAAAGAAACTCGTTGAGACCAACACCTTCAGCGTTGCCTACGAGCCGCAGCATAATACCTACAACGGCAAAACGATGGTGCAGTTTGTCCTCAGTGATATTCAGTTTGAGTAAAGCACCACTGCCCAAAACTTATACTTCGTTTGTCGTTCCATCATTGCCCGAGACTGCCGTCGGATTCATCAGTACCTCCATATTTGTTTTCCTGATTCGATTAGATTTGGAAGTTCTCTCCATGCTATTTTAGCAAAATCAGGGATTTTCATTGATTTTGAGTTTGCCTCTTTAATCCAAGCTTCTAATGATCTTAATACCTCCTGGGAAGGTTTCGTCCAATTATTAGTGCTGTGTTTCAGAAACCATTTAACATAAATAGTCCAAGCTGTCAGTCTGACTTTTTCATCCCGGTCATTTATTGTCAGGAATAGGTCTTCTATGACGTCCCAGCTTAAAGAATCACTTAATACCTTCAAAGCAGATATCTTACTTTCAGCTGCCTCTTCTCTAATGAGTTTCCTTAATGGGGATATATCAAAACAGTGATGCTTGCAAAGTATATTTGAACTTGTACGTCTCACTCTTGAGGAGGGGTCTTTCAATGCGTCGATTAGATGTGTGATAGATTGTTCAGCGTCCAGTTTATATATACCTGCTATTGCCGCTGATCTAATTTTGGACTTTGAGTGATTTGTAAAGTACTTAAGCGTAATAAAATCTTCATTGTCTCCGGTTTCTGCTAAACCGGATAGAATGCCGGGTGTAATCTGTTCGGATTCAATACGCTTTCGATAGTCATCTGCAAAAACACTCGAGTCATATCTTTTCAAAAGAAATCTAGCTGTATTTCTAATCGAGGGAGAATCGCTGAATATGTTCTTGGACACAATGCTTCTGAAGTCTTCCCATTTCTCTTCAGGTATTGCCATCATTGCAGAAGAACAAATATTCGGGAAAGTATCCTGTATAAAGATAGGAAGATGTTGAATGAATTTCTCGGCTGAAAGATTGCGAATGCTTTGTAATATATACCAGCGAACTCCCGGGTTTGGGTCTTTTGCGCCTTTCTCAATGATTACGGTTTCGTGGGGTGATTTACGTAATATCGCTTTATAACTAAATAGACGAACTGTTTTGTCCTGATGGTCTAGTGCCTGTTTCAAATGCACAATTGAAGATGAAGAAGTCAGGTAGCCAACTATTTGATCGTGGATATGAGAAAGATCAACTCTTTCGACGCGGGTCATCCAGTCAAGGACATAAGTATAGGACAAAAATGCTTGGGCGTTTTCCCGGTTGAGGCATTCGAAAAAGGCTGATTCGGCAGTCTTACGAACTTGCGAAACCCAATCAGCAAGTCTAAGCATGATGTAGACAATTTTTTGGGGTGAAAGTTTTTTTTGTAATTCATGAACAGCTTCCTGTCTAATATGTCCATCCCCATTTAATGATGCGATGCCTAGCAGATCTACTGCTAAGGTATCAGGAAATTGAGACAAGTGCCGTAATTGTTTTGGGTAAATACTAATATATTGAAACGATGGATACAGCTGTGGCCATTGGGACGGCTTTACTTTTGACATCAACTCATGAATTGCTAAAGCTGTTTCATAGGAAAGTTCTTTATCCAAAGAGAAAATAAATTGAAATAATGAAGAGACTGTAAAAGGGTTACCCAAAGCAGAGATAGACTTTAATGCCTGAATTTTACGCTGTTTAGTTCCTTTCTTAAACCATGATCCGTCCTGGTGTAACTCTCGAATATACTCATCAATGTCAGACATGATATGCCTCTGTTTTCTGATCCAAACTCGGTTGTTGATTTCTATGTTATGAAGATTTCTATAACCAGTTTTTCTCCCATCTAAAACTCAATAGCCATAATGGGGATAGCATAACAGAACCATATCAAGAATCAAGCGTAATCTCCACGTAGATGGAACAGGAAATGAATTAAACAGCAATGCATTTCTATGGTGTGATAAATCAATTTTAAAGGGCAGGCGCGGGGGCCTGCCCTTACGTTGTGATCATTCAATGCACGAAAAGCGTTTTTGGTGATTACCGTTTTATGCGGGCGTTGCCTTGCCAGATGCTCCAGACTTGGTCTTCGTCTGCGGGTTGGGCGTAGTCGGTGAGCATGGTGGTGGCCAGAGCGCCGGTAGCCCAGCCGAACTGTGCCCATTTTTCGGGGGTCCAGCCCTTTAATATCGCGTAAAGCATTCCGCCGACGAATCCGTCGCCGCCGCCGATGCGGTCCATGACGGTGATTTCGCGTGGTTCGATGACGTGCCAGTTATTGCCTTCGGCCATTATCGCACCCCAGAGGTGGCAGTTGGCGCTGACGACCTGGCGGAGGGTGGTGCCGTAGCATTGGGCATTGGGGAAGGATTTCTTGACGCAGTTGATCATGCCTTTGAAACTTTCGATCTTGGCGGCGATGTCTTTGCCGCCTGCTTCGGGGCCTGCGATGCCAAGGCAAAGCTGAAAGTCTTCTTCGTTTCCGACGAGGATATCCGATGCGGCGGCGATTTCTTTGAAGATGGCACTCAGTTCGGCCTCACGGCCTTTCCAGAAGGAGGCGCGGTAGTTGAGGTCAAAGGAGATGCGTGTGCCGAATTTTTTGGCGGCGCGTGCCAGCTCAAGGCAGAACTTGCCGGTGTCGGGGGAGAGGGCGGCGATCAGGCCGGACAGGTGGACGATCTGAACGCCTTCTTTGCCAAAAAGACGGTTCAGGTCGAAGTCTTTGACGTTGAGGGTGCGGCCGACTTCGCCGGCGCGGTCGTTGTGGACGCGCGGGCCGCGTGAGCCGAAGCCGCTGTCGGCCAGGTTGAACTGATGGCGGTAGCCCCAGGGGCCGCCT
>DIEQ01000094.1:0-44816 GCA_002418705.1 Mageeibacillus sp. UBA5770
AGCATGATGTTCATGATGCCGATACCTCCGACAATAAGAGAGATGCTTGCGATGCCGCCCAGGAGAAGCGACATGGTACTCATGACACTGTCAAAGGCACTCAGGATATCACCCATGTTGAATATGGAATATCCTTTGTCTTCGCTGTCATCCGAGGGAGCCTTGATCTTCGTGCCCAGAAAATTCTCGAGGGTCTGTTTGCCCTGGTCTATCTCCCCTACTGTGACAGTGCTTGCATTAAAGGACCGGATGGAAGTCTGGTTCATAAGACGCGAAGCTGTGCTGATCGGAATATACACAGATGAGTCCTGTGAACTCATCGAAGCCGCCCCGTCTTCCTCCAACACACCGACAATCTCAAAAGAACGCCCGAGCATTGTGAAATCACTTCCGACAACATCGGTATGTCCGAACAGGTCTTTTGCAATCTTAGCGCCGACGACGGCGACATTGAGTCTGTTCTCATTGTCTCCCGGCTGAATAAATCTTCCGGTTACAACCGTCACGCCGTCCACTTCAACTGAATTTTCGGTGACACCGGAAATACTTGCGGAAGATGTTTTACCGTCCGCCTTTACTGTATCAGCCGAACTGATCGCCGGGGCAATCAATCCTATACCATCTTTATTTTCGAGGTTTTCCAGATCTTCGAGGGTAATATAGGTCTGTTTGGGACTGGTGATGTTAACAATCAGTTTGTTGCCGCCAAGGCCTTCAAGTTCCGTTGTAACCGAATCGGTTGCGCCCTGCACAATACCAACCAGAAGTGTAACGGAAAGCACGCCGATAATAATACCGAGCATCGTAAGGAACGATCTCATCTTGTTACTGAGGATGGCGGAGAATGCCATTTTTATGGCTTGCGTAAGCTTCATTTCTTCATCGCCTCCCTGTGCTGTCTTTCGAGTTTTCTCTCTTCGGCAAGAAAAGCAGCCTCATCGTCGAATTTGCTGTCAAGTACGATGCGTCCGTCAACCAGACGTACGCGGCGCCTGGCTTCCTCGGCCGTATGAACATCATGGGTGATCAGGAGAACTGTGTTTCCCGATTCATAGAGTTCATGCAGCAGTTCGAGAATCTCTTTGCTGGATCTGGAATCAAGGTTGCCGGTCGGTTCGTCAGCCAGAATCAGTGCGGGTTTTGTTACGATGGCACGGGCTATGGCAACACGCTGCTGCTGACCTCCGGACAGCTGATTCGGCCGGTGGTGCATACGCGATTCGAGACCGACGCGTTTGAGCGCTTCGATCGCCCGGGCCTTTCGCTGTGCAAGTCCAACACCCTGATATACCAGGGGAAGTTCGACATTTTCAAGTGCCGTGAGCTTCTGCAGCAGGTTAAACTGCTGGAACACAAACCCGATCTCGCGATTCCTGAGTGTTGCCATCTGCCTGTCAGTAAACGAGGAGATATCCTGCCCGCGCAGAAGATACTGTCCTTCATCTGCGGCATCGAGGCAGCCGATAATGTTCATCAGTGTTGATTTTCCGCTGCCTGAGGCTCCTATGATGGCAACAAACTCATGTTCCTCGATTGTGAGGGATAATTGATCCACCGCATGGACGGTCTCCCCCCCGAGTACATAGGTCTTACTTATATTTTTAAGCTCAATCATTTTGATGCCCCTTAATTTCCCTCGCCCCTGCCGCCGAACATGAAGTTCGACGAATCGGTGCTGGCAGAAAGATCCTTCACATACTGTCCTTCTTCCAAACCGGAAAGAATTTCTGCCTGTGAACTGTTAAAAAGTCCGACCGTAATTTTAGTCTGTATGCCGTCCGGATTTGCTGCGGCCTCTTTTGATCCGGCTTCCGGAACTGCCATTACATATTTTTCACCGTCAACCGTCTTTATCGCGGAGACAGGAATCAAAAGCACATCCGTATGCGACGCAACCAGGATATCGGCTCTTGCGCTCATTCCGGACATTATTTTATCTGCCTGGTCGACAATAATTGTAACGTCATACGTTGTCATTCCGCCTGCGTAATTGCCGGTTCCGGAGATGCGTGTTACTTTGCCGGAGAATGTAGCTCCAGCAAGTGCATCAAGTGCGATTTGGGCTGTCTGACCTTCCTGAATATTGGCTATATCAAGTTCATCAACCGCTACAACCAACTCAAACGCTTCGTTCGATCCGACAGAAAAGAGCACGGATCCTTCAGGCACTGTGGTTCCCTGGACCGCGTTCAGGTTTTCAATGACGCCGTCCTGCGGAGCCCGGACTGCGAGCTGCTCTTTTTGCGCCAGCTTTTCAGTGAGCTGGTCAAGCGTATTCTGCCGCGCAGTCAGAAGCTGCAGATAGGAGGACGGATATACAGATTCCGCAAGCCTGATAAGCGTATCCCCTGCGTTCACCATGTCATTGACCGAAACTTCGATTTCCGACACAATGCCTTCCGATCCGGTAATGTAATAAGGGACATGTACGGAAAGTGTTCCTTTGCCAAGCGCCGTTCCCTGCTTGTCGGCAATGGCTGCTCCCGCACCAATCTCATAGGAATCGTCCTCGATAAGGACGGATGCCTCCCCGTTCAGGAAGGTCTCGATTGTCGTCTCTACAATTGCAGCTCCGATCGTTACAGTGACAGGGTCACCGGCGGCAACAGCCGAAGCAGGTACAAAGCGCAGCTCCATCCTGTCATCTACGGAAAGGAGCAGCAGACCGCTGCTTGTCTGCATGGCGGACGCTGCTTCCTGTCCGGAAACCACGTAGACTGCTTTCACGCGGCCTGATACCGGGGAGATAATCCTGGAACTTTTCGATTTGTCTGCCATAAGGAGCTGGGAATCCTGCGAAGTCAGATTCGACTGAAGGGCTGCTATTTCATCGTCAATGGTGTCACTCGACAGGGTAAAGACCAGATCTCCTTTTTTGACAAAATCACCGTTCTTAACGGTAAGGGCGCCCATTTCAGCCATAAGGGGTGCATAAACAGTTGTTGCGGATGCCGGTTTCAGTGAGCCGCTCGCCTGCACAGTCACAGAAATATCACCGTTCTCCGCCTGAACATTTTTGGCGGATGCCGCAAGTGCAAGGGCCGCCTGTGTTGAAGCCCGGTATGCAGCAAACGAACCCGCACCGATTAATACAGCAATGGCACCTATAACCACCCACTTAACCCATTTTCTTTTCTTTATATCAGCCATGATATCCTCCTGATCTGATTTTGCAGTCTGCAAAATCACTTAACACTTGTGTGTCGGGTTATGAGCCGTGCTGTCCATAAAAGCAGCCCGATCATGATAAACGGAATAATTACATAGTAACCGATTCCGATGATTCCTGTATCACTTCCGGCAGCTGCGAACCCGGAATGATTGAAGCTGTCGCTGAGCTGCGAGAACATTGTCTGTGTCACAATTTTGAAGCCTGTCAGGGCGCCGTTGGGACCTGTTGTAATCTTCATTCCAAAAGGAACAAAAAGGACGGTAACCACACTGACAATCTGGAGGGCGACATATTCGGCAAAATAAACCAGAACCGGACCGCCGACGCCCAGCTTGTGAAGCTTGGAAAGGCTGCCTGCCGTTATTGCAAAGTATGCCTCTGTAAGGAGAAGAACAATAGACATCACCAGCATTACCGCAACAAAAAACCACATGGCTGTCTGGTGGTTTTCAAGGCCGACCTGAGTCAGAAATCCGTGATAAACAGCAGATATGGCGGAAAGCTGCTCCGGTGACCTGACAAAGTCTGCCATGATAACACCTGTAATGACAGCAGCACCGACCAGATAACTGAGTGCGGACCATACAAAGCCTGTCAGAAGCTTGCTCCAGAGCAGCTGTGACGGATGTACGGGCAGTGTGTGGGTCAGGTACCCTTCATTTGAATACATATTCTTATAATAACGCCAGATAACAAGAACAAATGCGATCCCGACCTGCGCAAAACACATTGCGATCATGAGCACGAAAGAAATGCGGGAAATGACACCAAGGTTAAGCCTTCCCGTTACAATATGAACCAGGGCCAGGAAAATCGTAACCAGATATACAAAAGGAATAATACGCGCCGTTGCGCGGAACTCATGCTTTACAAGCTTACCGAACATGCAAACACCTCCCTGAATAATTCATCGACACTTTTGCCGTATTTTTCGCGGACGGAATCGACTTCTTCGTAGAGCTTCAGTTCGCCGAAGCCCAGAAAAATCACGCTGTCAAAAATTTTCTCAACATCCGCAATCATATGTGTTGCAAAAACCATGATGGAATCTTCCTGGTACTGCTTGAGTGTGACATCAAGGATCGCGCTTCTTGTCGCCGGATCCACTCCGCCCATAGGTTCATCGAGCAGGTATATTTTTGCTTTTCTCGCCATAACCAGGATCAGCTGCAGCTTTTCCTGCATGCCCTTCGACATATTCTTGATCGGCTGCCTGTCATCGAGTCGGAACTGCCTGAGCATTTCTTCTGCCTTGACCCGGTCAAAGTCCGGGTAGAAGTCCGCAAAGTAGTCGAAGGCATCTTTGGGCCGCATCCATCCGCTCAGGTACGTTTTTTCGGGAAGATAGGAAGTAATCCCCTTCGTATGCATATCAGGCTTATGGCCGTCTAAAAGTACCGACCCCTGATAATCACTTGTCAGACCTGCCATAATTTTGAGAAGTGTTGATTTGCCGCAGCCGTTGGGCCCGAGAAGACCTACGATTTTGCCGGCCTCAAGATTCATCGTAAGGTTATTCAGAACCGTATTACTGCCAAATTTCTTGTTCAGATTTTGAAGTTCAATGATGCTCATTTCAAATATTCTCCTTCTTCATAGTTTCTTCAACCATAGACAGCCATTGCTCCCTCGTATAACCGAGCTGCTTCATATGCTTAACAAAATCCGCAACTTCCTGATCAACAAGGCTGGACCGCGCTTCACGGATTCTGTCTGTATCGGCCGTAATAAACCGGCCGCTGGTTCGCTCCGTGTATACAAGGCCTTCCCTTTCAAGCTCCGAGAGAGCCCTCTGAACTGTATTCGGATTCACCTTGAACTCGACGGCCAGATCCCGGACACTCGCTACTCGGTCACCCGGATTCCATTCTCCCCCTGCGATCCGAATGGTAAAAAGCTTCACCAGCTGAAGGTAAATCGGAGTATTCGATTCAAAAAAATAATCCACCGTGTCTCCTTTCTTCCGGATTCATACAGCAATCGCTGATTAGAGAAACCGGAACTTTATATAAATTGTATTATTGTGTTGCTGTACTACGTACTTAATACAATAATACGAAAGGAATTCGATGTCAATCCTATTTTTTAAATTCCTATGAACCGGTTCCCGAATATTTTGTTGCGCCGCGCATCCAGAACTTATAGGCACCGTAAAAGAACCGGATACTGCAGCGGTTAGCTGTAAAGTATCCGGTTCTTCGTTTTTTAATTCTTTTGAATATCAGACCCTGACAAGCAGTCAGATCTTACAGGGCAAGCCTGTAAATGGCTTCGACATCCTTCGGTCCGAGCTTCATAAAGCCGCCGATTTTGTCTTCTTCCGTAACACCGAGATGCTTTACCAGTTCGGGAATATCCTTCTCATCTGCACTGATATCCGCGAAATTAGCCGGCATACCGATGGATGTCAGGAATGAACGGAACCGCTGTATTCCTTCAAGTGCCGTGATCTCGGGGTTGGCAAAATTCATATCACAGCCCCAGACACGTACGGCGAACTGTGCAAAACGATTGATGCTGTGGTTTCTGACATAGGTCATCCATGCAGGCATAATCACGGCAAGACCGGCGCCGTGCGCCACATCGTACAGCGCTGACAGTTCATGTTCAATCTGGTGGCTGCTCCAGTCCTGTCCGCGGCCAACGCCGCAGATGTTATTGTGGGCAACCATTCCCGCCCATAAGATGTTGGCGCGGGACTGATAGTCATCCAATTTGGCAATGACTTTGGGGGATTCCTCAATCATTGTTTTGAGGACAGCTTCACAGAGTCGGTCTGTGATCTCGACATCTTCTGTATTGGTAAAATAACGCTCGCAGACATGCGCCATAATATCCGTAATTCCGCAGGCGGTCTGATAGGCAGAAAGTGTTGCGGTAAATTCCGGGTTGAGGATAGAGAACATCGGACGTAGTGCCTCTCCGGAAGTAGCACGCTTAAACATGCCGTCTTCATGTGTGATAACAGAATCGGGGGAACCTTCGCTTCCGGCAGCTGCAATCGTCAGTACGGTACCGAGCTTAAGGGCCTTGACAACCGGTTTGCCGGTTCCGTAGAAATCCCAGAAATCCCCGTCATATACGGCACCGAGTGCAATAGCTTTTGCAGAATCGATGGCGCTTCCGCCGCCTACGGCAAGAACAAAGTCTACGCCTTCCGCCCGGCAAAGCTCGATGCCCTTATATACCAGGCCGCTGCGGGGATTGGGGGTTACTCCGCCTAGCTCAATATATGGAATATCAGATGCTTTCAAAGAAGCTGTCACTTTATCAAACACACCGGTTTTTTTGACGGAACCGCCGCCGTAATGAATCAGAACTTTCGTTCCTCCGAATCTTTTAACCAGTTCACCGATACTCTTTTCACTGTCTTTTCCGAATGCAAAATAGGTAGGTGCAAAAAATGTAAAATTATCCATGGTTTCCCTCCTGTTACGGTTACTTTATTGAATACATACAGCATAAACCTTAGAGTTAACCTTAAGGCAAGGTTTTGCAAAAAATATCTTTATAAATCAATAGCCTGCCTCAAAGTTCAGCAGAATAACCTTGATCCTGCCTTTGGGCAGGTTCCTCTTAATGATTGTAAACTCGTTGCAGATTCGGTCGGGGCTCTTACAGTCTTCGCAGCTGCCGGACAAAGCACACGGCGTTTTCTTGCTGAGTCGGACGCAGTTGCCCGGTGCTGCAATTTCCCGGTTGCGTTCAATTGCCGCATCAAGATCCTTCACCCACTTATTTCTGCCGCAGACAATGATAACATTTTCAGGCCCATAGATCATCGCAGCGACACGGTTGCCCCTGCCGTCGACATTGTAGAGCCAGCCGTCAGCGGTTATGGCATTTGTGGACGCGAAGTAATAGTCCGCTGAAAAGGCCTGACGATATATTGCCTTTATCTCTTCGCCCGACTTTACATCGGGGTTATTGCGGTCAAAGAATATGAAATCGCCCTTACGCAGATAGTCAAGAATCCCCGTCTCCTGAAGCGTCATGGAACCGCCCGCATTAACCGTGCTGCCTGGCTTTAAAAGCGAATCCAGGAGCAGCAGGATCTCCTCTTTTGAATCGACGATAAATGCATCCATTTGGTTTTCCTGGAGCTTTTTGACAAGTTTTTCGAGCTTAACGCGCCAGATAAAATCAGTATTTACATCCATTTTTTCCTCCTTGCACGTCTTAACGCACATTTACGCAAAAGTATTATGCGGCTTACCTGTAATGTTTTGCCGCACCGGTTCGTATTATAGTCAGAGGGGTGGTGAACAGCAGATTTATTTTGCATCAGAGAATTTTATAGTTTCAGTTTACATTCACGTCCTCAAAAGCGCAATGTTCGTATATCTGTCCGACATTCGAATCTCTCAGCCTTTCACCGATTTGTCATAACAACTTGATATAATATATGTACCGAAAGGAGGTCTTTCCCATGAAAAAATCACTCATGATAACCGTATCCTCCGTTTTTATGGCCGCCCTGCTTCTATCGACGGCAGCCTGTACATCCGGGAACGGAACCACCAAAGAAACTGTTTCTTATCAGGCAACGCTCACTGCCCAGACAATATCACCCTTCCCGGAAGCATTCGTCGCCGGTATGAACCAATATGGCTGGAAAGCAGCTTCAAACCTCTACAGCGGAGAGAATCTTGCTATTTCACCGGCAAGCCTTGAGCTTGCGATATTGATGACCAGAACCGGTGCTCTCGGTGATACCGCAGAAGAAATGAAGGATGCTCTGTCGATGTCATCGATGTCCGACGAAGAAATCCTTCTGGCCTGCAAACAACTCATGTGGCGTGCCAACACAAACGGTATGGAAGCCGCCAACTCAATCTGGATGCAGAAAGACTACACGTTCAGCGAAGATTTTATTAAGGCCTGCACGGACAAATTCATGGCAGATGCCTTTGCCGTCAATTTCCTGACCGACGCAGCCGGTGCGACAGACTCCATCAACAAATGGGCAAGCGATAAGACACACGGCAAGATTCCCGAAATGAATCCCGAGCCGCTTCCAACCGACACACGCCTTGTACTCATCAACGCCCTCTATTTCCTGGGCGACTGGGAAGTTCCCTTCCTTGCCGAAACCAGTTACGATGATATCTTCCACGGATCCAAGTCCGAAGCCACAGTCCCCTTCATGCATGACAGTCGCGATATGCTCTATGCAGAGTCACCGACATACCAGATGATATCGATGCCCTTCAAGGGCAGCAAGGACGGGCAGGACAGCCCATACTCCATGGCATTCATTCTTCCCGACGACGGACAGGATGTTGCCGCTGTCATGGACAAACTGGCCACGGAAGGATTCTCTGCAGCAGCATCAGAACTCTCAATCGAGAAAGTCCAGCTTTCCCTGCCCAAATTTGAATTCACCTTTGATGCCTCAATGGTTAAAACCATGCAGGACCTTGGCATGAAGCTCGCTTTTGATGGTGAGAACGCCCGGTTCGACGGCATGACCGACTCTGATAACGACCTCTACATCACCGACATCCTCCACAAATGCTATATCCGGGTCGATGAAAAAGGTGCTGAAGCCGCTGCCGTAACCGAAGTTGTTGTTGGGGTTACCTCGATGCCGGTTGAAGAAGACCTCAAAATCTTCACAGCCGACCGTCCTTACCTGTTTGCCATCTATGATGAAACAGATAACTCTATACTGTTTTTAGGTGCTGTCGGACAATTGTAACGCCATCCGGGAATCCGGAGGACGCAGAATTTGCAGAAAATTATTAAAGGCAGGAGTGCGTGTCAGAAGCACTCCTGCCAATTTTTCTGCAGAAGATTCACCAATTCCTTCCATTTCAAGCGATAGCGTGGGTCCAGTGGACATGAGAGCGAAAGCGATATAATGGGTCTCTGGCTATTACGATTTATGCAGCGTGACTACAATCAGTTCCGGACGATTGAATATACGCACGGGTATAACGCTGTTGCCAAGACCCCGGCTGACTGCCATTGTTGTTCTTTCTTCTATATACATTCCGCTTGTATATTCCGGTAATAATCCCTGATCAGGCGAGTACGCCCCCAGCAGATATGGGACTCTGAATTGCCCGCCATGTGCATGACCGGAGAAAACGAGATCGACATCTCTTTTTGCATACTCCTCGAAAAGTTCAGGCCGGTGAGAAAGAAGAATAGAAAAGCCTTTGTCTTCAGCGTCAAAAATTGATTCTGAATCGGGCGATATGGTACAACAGTCGGCGAGGCCGATGAGTGTGATCTCTTCCCCGTTGATTTGGATGGTCTCACGACTGTTTTCGAGAATCGTAACACCAACTTGAATCAGATCCCGGGCAAGAGTTCCATATTGATCAGACCATACTTCGTGATTGCCGGTCACAAAATAGACCGGGGCGATGAGAACCGCACCTCGGACATAATCCATTGCTGTGTCTATATCGGTATGTCCGCTGTCAATCAGATCACCGGTAATGACAATCATATCAGGGGAAATCTTCTTCGTGAGCGATAGGAGTGCAGACTGATTGTCTCCGAATTGTTTGTTATGTAAATCAGAGACCTGGAGAATCACAGACCCGTCAAATGCATCGGGGATTTCAGAATTCGAATATTCCAGGCGTGTCACTACAATATCGTTGTTTTGCCAATAGCAAAAGACGAATATCAAGGCTATAACAGCCACAAAAGCGATGATCTTTTTAGGGGTCCTCATTCTATTCCGAGGAATTTGCGGAAAGCGACAGCAACGCCGTCGTCGTTGTTGGAGACGGTGACATAGGAGGCGACCTGCTTGGCACCCGGTGCAGCGTTGCCCATTGCGACGGAAAATCCCGCAGCGGCAAGCATTTCGATGTCGTTGTTGCCGTCCCCTATTGCCATCGACTGTTCCGGCGGGATGCCGAGGCCTGTACAGAGCTGCATAAGGGCAGCACCTTTATTAGCCGTCACGGAGTTGATTTCCATATTCCGCGAATCGGATGAGGTAACTGTGATTGAAGGGACCTCTGCAAATGTTTTCTGCAAAATGTCGTATTCTTCCGGCGTTACCCTGTTAATTGCTATTTTTTCGACATGTCTGTCAGCTTTTTCAAAATAGGACGGCAGGTGATTTACAAATCGTATCCTCTCGGCCAGCCAGGAATAATTCATCCCTCCTGCTCCGAAATAGCTGACGATTTCCTTCATATAGCGTTCATCGCCAAAGGAGACACCTTCGCTGTATGCCTGAAATACGATGTTGTGTGAGTATAGAACATCAAAAACTTCCTTTGCGACACTGAGGGGAATCAGGTCGGAAAAAATTTCCTCATCGTTTTCAAGATCCATTACACTTGCGCCATTAGACACAATGGCAAATCGGATCCCCGGGATTGCCCTGATTTCGTCCGGAATCTCCGACAAAGTCCGGCCGGTGGTCGGAACCACATGGTAACCTGCCGATATGGCAAGTTCGATGGCTCTTTTTGTCGCCTCCGACAGCCACCCGCCTTCCTGAAGAACCGTTCCATCCAGATCCAGTGCGATAATTTTGCAGTCAATCATTCCTAATCCATCCTTCTGTCGTTACTGTTTAGTATCATTTCTATTCTGTCGTTTTCTTCTTGTGTGAAGGTGAGGTTATCGACTGTCCTGCAGTTCTCAGCGATCTGTGACATCCGGCTCGCGCCGATGATAACGGAAGTAGCGCTCTGCAGAACCCATGCAAGCGCCATCTGTGCGAGCACCTGCCCCCGCTCATGGGACAGCCTGTTCAGTTCCTGTACTTTATGCATCGTCTCAGGGGTTATGCTGGATTCAGCAAATTGACCCCGCCTGCTTTTAGCACGGGAATCTTCGGGAATGCCGTGAAGGTATCGATCTGACAGCAAGCCCTGCGCCAGAGGAGAAAAAGCGATCGACCCGACGCCGTGCTGCCCGAGAACATCATAAACAGGCTCATTAGCACGGCCAAGCATGCTGTGTGATAACTGGTGGATCAGAAGATGCACTCCCATACCATCCAGAATACCGATCATTTGCGAGGTCTGCTCCGCTGTATAATTTGAAATTCCAACATAAAGAGCTTTGCCCTGTCGAACAACCTGTGCGAGAGCCTCCGCCGTCTCTTCCATCGGGGTCTGAGGATCCGGGCGGTGATGATAAAAAATATCCACGTAATCCAGATTCATGCTTTTAAGGCTTCGCTCAAGTGATGAGACGATGTATTTTTTCGAGCCCCAGTCACCATAAGGCCCCGGAAGCATACAGTATCCGGCTTTTGTTGATACAAGAAGTTCATCGCGGTAAGGCCTCAGATCCGATGCGAGCACTTTTCCGAAGGTCTCCTCTGCAGCGCCTGCAGGAGGCCCGTAATTATTTGCAAGGTCAAAATGTGTGATCCCAAGATTAAAGGCACCCAACAACATCTCACGTGCGTTTGTTATTGAACATGCGTCTCCGAAATTACGCCACATTCCGAGCGAAATCGCCGGAATCTTCAAACCACTTCTGCCGCAGCGTCTGTAACTCATCATGCCATATCGTTCAGCGTCAGCCTGATATTCCATTATCAATATCCTTTTCTTTGTCTTTATGAATTATTGCCCTGCACAAATGCGTCAGGACATCAAAATCAATTCGATTTTTCCGAGTTCTTCTTCTGAGAACTGCATATTATCTGTTGTTTTGCAGTTCTCCGCAATCTGCGACAGGCGGCTTGCGCCGATTATAACAGATGTTGCGCGCTGGAGTACCCAGGCTAGTGCCATCTGTGACAATGTCTGTCCCCGCTCCTGTGCCAGATTGTTAAGTTCTGTGACCTTCCGCATCTTTTCTGGAGTAATACTTGCTGCCGACAGGAAAACGCTCTTGCCGCCTGCCCTTGAGTCCTCCGGAATACCATACAGGTACCGGTCGGTCAGAAGTCCCTGTGCGAGCGGTGAAAACGCAATCGATCCGACCCCGTTTTTGTCGAGCACATCATAGACCGGTTCATTCTGGCGGCCCAGCATATTGTGGGAAAGCTGATGAATCAGAAGATGCATGCCCTGTCTGTCCAGCAGCTCAATCATTTTTGTTGTCTGCTCCGGGTTATAGTTGGATATGCCGATATATAGTGCCTTGCCCTGTCGGACAATCTGCGCGAGGGCATCGGCTGTCTCTTCCATCGGGGTCTCAGGGTCCGGACGGTGATGATAAAAAATATCAACATAATCAAGCTTCATACGGCGAAGACTCTGGTCAAGTGAAGATATGAGATTCTTTCTTGAACCCCATTCACCATAGGGTCCGGGCCACATATAGTAGCCGGCCTTTGTCGAGACAACAAGCTCATCACGGTATCCCCGGAGTTCTTCGGAAATGACTTTCCCGAAAGCTTCTTCTGCGGAACCCGCTGAAGGTCCATAATTATTAGCCAGGTCAAAGTGAGAGATCCCTAAGTCAAAAGCACCGAGCATCATCTCCCTTGCCGTTGAGAAAGAACTCTGGTCGCCGAAATTGTGCCACATACCAAGGGAAACGGCAGGAAGCTTGATTCCGCTTTTCCCGCAGCGACTGTAAATCATCTTGTTATAACGGTCAGAATCTGCAATGTATTCCATAAGATTTCTCCTTTTCAAAAACATTCATCGTTGGATTACGACAGTTCCGCAGGCATCGTAAGGCTGTACATCTATTATATGTCAAATTTTCTCTATTTATCCAAAAACATATTACGCATGCTCAACCCGATTTTTACCGAGATGCTTGCTCTTATACATCAGGACATCTGCATCGCGTACCATTGTTTCAAATGTTGCTTTGCTGTCCATTGACACAACACCAAAACTACAGGTAATTTCATCCTTCTCCGCCACCGGCTGCCGCATGATAGAGTCACGCATCGATTCGGAAAGAGCCACAGCCTTCTGCAAATCCGAGTCCGGAAGAAGCAGGACAAATTCGTCACCGCCCCATCGCGCGACAATATCGGACTCCTGAAGATGACCATTGATACGATTTACGATTTCAGACAATACCCGGTCCCCGAAAAGGTGGCCATGCCTGTCATTTATTTTCTTTAAATCATCAACATCCACGAATACAAGCGACAGCGGAATACCCTGCCTGCGGCAGAATACCATCCATCTTTCGGCTTCCTCTTCAAGCTTAAAGCGGGTGGTTGCCTGTGTAAGATGATCTGTGGAACTCATTCTCTGGAGTTCCTGTCTTGCGGCAAACTCGCTTCGCTGAGATTTCTGCGTATTCCATGCAAAATAGGTGCATAGAACAGATGTAATCATAATATAGACTGTTCCTGCTGCGAAATACATCGGGCTCAGATCTCTAAGGCGCAGCCAGGCGCACATCAAAAACAAGAATCCTGATCCGGCAACAATGGCTATCATATTCACAATCAAGTTCGGAAGCAGAAATATCCCCAGAATCAGGGTTATCATGCCCAGCGTCTGAATCATAAAATCCGGTGTGGGGTACTGCCAGAATACAAACAGGAAAATAGCTACACCTGCAATTTCCAGTATCGTAATTGCAGCAGCATATTCTCCGAAACTTTTCAAAGTCCTGAGTCTGAACATCAAAAACACGAGAAGAACAGTATATATAACACGAATACCAAGAATCGTGTAACGGGCATACGGATCTTTGATATTGGCGCAGTCAGCCAGAAGCATAAAGAGATTAAAAACAGCCGGCAGTGCAATAATCAGCGGGCCGCTTTCAACTACATGTTTCAGTCTGTAGTCTGAGAATTCATCTCTGCCGGAACTTATCATTACGGAACTTTCAGTCAGTTCTGTATTTGCCATTTTTATTCCTACCTGCAGGTTGTGCTTTATTGACTATATAATAGCAGATTTTCTCAGTTCTTCTACATTTCATGCCATAAAAATTACCGTCTGAAAGAAATCCAGACGGTAATCATGTGAATGTGTATATTCGTTCGGATGGCAGAGCACGAATAATCAAACCGTTCAGATCAGTCGTCAGCCTTACGTCCATACAACAAAGTCTTGACAATACAGGACAGAGTATCAGCTGCCGCACCAAAAGATACGATCCAGAGGATCACATTATTCAGTACTGACTCCCAGTTTGCTTCGAGTCCTCTTACTTTTGCAACGTCAGCAATAGCCTTGAGCTGTTCCGGAAAATTCGAATTCCAGATCCCGAAATTCCTGATTATGTAAAAGACCAGGACCAGATTGACGGCATTGCATAAAATCGTAACGATCATCAGGCGGATCGTATATCTGCCTTCAATTAATCTGAAGATATCTTTTACGACCGACGTGGCGAAACTAAGTACGAATAGCCCCATAAGAGAGCGGATTACATTTACATCGAAAATCGGGATAAATCCCTTATCGCCATACCAGAAACCGAAAAATTGGGGAGCAAATACAAAAAGACATATGAAGATCCCCGAAAATACCAGGCCGACAATAGGATCTGCCCGATGGATTCTTGCTTTTTTGACAGGTACAGGGGGAAGTTCAATTTTACCGTCGTAAAGCTCATCCAAACTGACTCCCTTCCATTCAATAAACCCGAAAATCAGGGTCACAGTCGAAAACACCATGAAGGCCGTACCTGTTATGCTGCCTAATTGTTCCCAGGCGAAGCTGCCGGAGATGATTGAAATGAGATTAGTAATCAGCACAATACCGACAGCGATGGGAATGGCAATTTTCAGAACGTTCACATAAATAGGATACAGCGCAGGACCTATCAGGTATTTCTTGGAGTCATTGTATTTTGCGGCAAGCAGGGCCGGTCTGCCAAGTTCAGCAAATACAGCTTCAATGTCTTCCTTCACCGCTGCTCTGCCCCGGCACTTCGACTCCAGCATATCTTCGACAACAGAACGGATTTCTTTCTCAATGTCCTCTTTATTCTTCCCGACAAGATATCTGGATACCTGGTACACATAACGGTTAATCTGATCCTGAACATATTGCTGGTTATCCATTTTGCTCACCCTCCATAAGCAGTGTGTTAACTCTCCCGACCATTTCAGACCATTGAATCTTCATTTCTTCATATACACGGTTGCCCAATGCGTTCCTCATATAATACTTACGGGGTTTATTCGAAGCGGTTTCCCACTCACTGAATACGAGTCCCTGCTTTTCGAGTCTTCGAAGAAGCGGGTAAAGCGTATTGGCCTCGATATCAATCCCTTTATCCGCCAGGTCCTGCACAAGGGAATATCCATAAACAGGCTGCGATAATTGACTCAATACACTTAGTACTATTGTTCCTCTCTTTAACTCAGGAACCAGATTGGACAGGATATCTTCCATTTCATCCATACGAGCACCCACCTTTATTTTCATTATAGTGTGTCACACACACTATTGTCAATATCATTGTGTCGGAAACGAAACAATATCGCCGGTTACGGAAACTAGTTTTGTAAAAACAAAAGCCTGCTCCCCTTTATTCAGGTGAGCAGGCCTTTGTCTCTATAATTATCCATTGTTTACTCTGAAATCAGCATAGTTTTAATGAACGAAACAAAAGAACTTAGAATGCTCTGTCAGCTTACGATGCGCGTCTCGTGTATACATTCTCATCCGAAGCAGGTTGCCGGTACAGCTGCGCAACGGGAGCCGCGTACTCAGTGTGAGGCGCCCGCATTGACTGCTTAACCCGCGTGTCGGCATACCTGTATTCGACACTGTCATCCGTTCTCAAGTCCTTCACAATAGCCTCGAAAAACCAAAGTAAAAACACACATATTCCTAACACAAGTAAAATCGCTATCGCACCCATATCCATGCCTCCGCAAAAAAATCCCCAGAACAATTGTTTCAATATCAATATAATATCTTATTCGCTGTCCCATTTCTGTCTCTCATCAATGCCTAACGGAACAATTGTTTTTATTATACGGCATAATCACCAAAAAGGGAACAAATGTTTAATATTTTCCCGAAAAATATTTTAAGACAATGCAGGCAGTAATAACGGCAGGTTCAGTTTCAATCTGAACTTGCCGCAAGGCAACATATGTCGTATTTTGGTTGTATTGCAGAGTCGATTCGAGAGACCGTTCAAAATCCTTAAGAAGGAGGCAGGCGTATGACCCAAATCCAGTATTTCCCAACTGCTGTCAAGGGCGTTGAAATTAAGCAGTGCGCTGACAGCATCCACGCTTATAAGGACCACCTCCACCAGGAACTGTCCATCGGATATATTGAGAGAGGCTCTACCATTCTCAACATTAACGGGCAAGACTATACGGTCGGGGAAAATGAAGCGATCATCATTAATCCTCTGGTAACACATCGCTGCCAGCCGCAGGACATAAATAACTGGCAGTTTACAATGATCTACATTCAGGAGTGTTTCCTGACCGGGCTGGATTTCCGGACCTCCATCAGCATAAAAAAGTTAAATCCGGAAGAACGCATCCGGCTAAAAGAACTTATAACGGTATTGACGAGTGATGCACCCGTCTTCGAAAAAGAAAATATGCTTGTAAATTTCCTGATGGCATTGCTTGAAGACTCCGACGTTAACATCCTTTTTGACAGCAGGGCATCCGTGGAAGGAGTGCTCGACTATATCCGTCAGAACTATCTTACGGAAATCTCACTTGAGATGCTTGAGCATCGTTTTCAGATCAACAAGTATCAGCTGATCCGGGAATTCAAGTCAAAATACAACACCACTCCCAGTTCGTATCAGCTTCAACTCAAGATCAGCTACGGAAAATCCCTTCTCAGGCATGACTCCCTCCTGGCGGAGATCGCACTGGAATCCGGATTCTATGATCAGGCACACTTTTCAAAAGAATTCAAAAAGGCATACGGAATTACACCTCTCAAATATATGAAGTCATTAAGCCCCTTTGTATAAAGAGCTTGTTAAGACTTTCACAATGTCAATTTCTTACAATTAATATATTGGCGTATATGCCAAAATACCACACGGGAGCGGAGCGAATATATTTCTCATCCGATCCCGCGGAGGTATATCTGAATGAAACAGATGAAGTTGATCCTTGTCATGATCATATGGGGCAGCGTAGGCCTGTTCTCAAAATCAATTCCCCTTACACCTGTGATGCTTGCTTTTTGCAGGGCCCTCATCTCCCTTCCTGTTTTGTTTTTCTACACGGGACATATCGTGGAAAAACACACGCACGCTGAAACTGTACCGTTTCTTATCAGCGGGGCACTCATCGGACTTGCATGGTGTGCGCTCTTTCAGTCATTCGCGTATTCGGGGATCGCGGTTGGAATCCTGACATATAATATGTGCCCGGTCTATGTAATGCTTCTGGCTCCCAGACTCCTGAATGAAAAATTGCAGAAAATTCATATTGTACAGGTTAGCACAGCGATAATGGGCTTAGTGATGATTGTTGCAGGTTCGTTGAATAAAGGGGCGATTGCACTGGGGGGAATCGGGTTCGGCATCCTATCCGGATTACTATATGCGATTATCGTCATCATGAACCGCCGGAATCAGAAATCGACGGTCTCGCTCGGGCGCGCGACCCGGCTTCAAATGACGGGCGCGTGCCTGGTACTTCTCCCGATTGTGCTGTTTCAAGATCCTGTACAGCAGATTTCGGGACTCGATGCCAGACAAGTTGTGCTGCTGTTGATGCTGGGAATTATTCACACAGGCATCGCCTATCTGATCTATTTTTCAACGTATGTCAGCCTGTCGGCGATTAAAGTCGCATTAATCAGCTATCTGGAACCGGTATTTGGAATCCTGTTCGGGTGGCTTATCCTCGCTGAAAAAATGGATTTATGGAAAGCAGCAGGCGGTGTGCTGATTCTCGGCGCCATGATAGCGGGTGAAGTCTTTAAAAAATCAAATCGTTTTTCTTTTATGCTATAATTTAGTTATACAGACGACTTCATCGGAGAGTCGGTATATACTGCCTCCGACCGCCCTGACGGATGTGAGCATTCGCGGACTTTACGGCCGCACAAGGAGGAGTCACCTTGGCTATTCTTACAATTTCCAGGCAAATGGGAAGTCTCGGCGATGAGATTGCCGAGGCTCTGGCTAGAAAACTCTGTTGGGAGCAAATCAATCGAAGTCAGCTGATCACCCGCTTTTTCGCCAATGTTACTGATACGCGCGAGCAGCATCTGCTCAACGAAAGCGCCAAATTCTATCTGACACAATCCCGGGCGGGCGGGACCTATCTTGATGTACTGGAAAGGTCCCTTTTTGAGTTGGCGCAAAAGCAATCAGCCGTTCTCGTCGGATTTGGATCCCAGATTATTTTTGAAGATGCAAAAGACGCACTTCATGTCCGCATCATCGCTCCCGAAAATGTACGCGTCACTCGAATCCGCAGGCAGTTCCATGTATCGGAATCGGAAGCTCTGCAGGTGCTCGATACAGCTGACAAAAAGCACAAAAGATTCGTCTCGACGGTATACGGCGTCGATCTGGCAGATACTTCCCTCTACAACATGACTCTCAATACGGCCGCCCTCTCTGTCGATGAATGTGTTGCCGCCATTCTCGCCATGCAGTGCGAGCACGAAGAACGGCTGAAGATCGAAAGGGAGAGCGAACACTGTGAGTCAATCGATCATCAGACAGACCTGCCGGTTTTCAAGAATCCTTCAGAAGCAGAGTTCGCCAAGATCCTGGATATGTACCAGATTGACTGGAAATACGAACCCAAGACATTCCCGGTGGAATGGGATGCTGAAGGCAATGTGACGCTCGCGTTCAGTCCTGATTTCTATCTGACAAAATTCGACACATATCTCGAGCTGACGACAATGAACCAAAAATACGTAACTGAAAAAAACAAGAAGATGAAAAAAGTGCGGGAACTTTATCCCGGCACCAACGTGAAAATCGTATACAAAAAAGATTTCTATTCGCTGATTGAGCGGTTTAAGATGAACAGTGACTGACAGGAGGCGTATCTATGGCTGAACTGAAAATTCGCAGAATTATATACACAGCGAAGGAATTGAGCGATAAAGCCGCCCAGATGGGGCGGCAGATCAGTGCTGATTATGCCGGTAAAGAACTGGTTGTGGTTGGAGTCCTGAAGGGATCCCTGTATTTTTTTGCCGACCTTACCCGTGCCATCGACGGTCCTGTCGGGATTGATGTGATCGCAATCGGCACCATACCCAACGCAACCACCCAGACCGGAATCGTCCGCATCACCAAGGATCTCGATATCGACATCACCGGCAAGCATGTCCTGCTTATTGAGGATATTATCCGTACCGGACTGACAACAGCATACCTTGTCAAAAATCTGGAAGCCCGCAAACCGGCTGACGTCAAAGTCTGCTCCCTTCTTGTAAATCCCGACCAGCAGCTGATCAATGTGCCGATTGCTTATTTCGGATATGAGATTACAGACACCTGGCTGGTCGGCTATGGCATGGACGTCCATGAACAGGGCCGCAGCCTGCCTTATATTGCCGAACTTGAGAGGAAATGAAATTAATTCCTGCTAAATAAATTTAATTCCGCACACAAAAGAAAAGACCGCCGCCGGATGATCTTTACGATCATCCGGCAACAGCCTCTTCTTCTTGCATGCAAGTGGTTAGGGTTCGTGTAAGGTATTGTAAATTTAGACCAGACAAGTAGGTAGGGTTGGACTAGATCCGGGTAGGTTAGAACAAGGTAGGTAATGATTTGGACTAGATCCAGGTTCGGGTTGTCTTGACTAGGTCATGTAAGATAGGATTAAGGACTGGACCAGACAGATAAGTAGATAGGGTTGGGTCCTGACCAGATAGGTAGGGTTTGAACCGGGTACTTTTCGGATAGGGTTGGACTGTGTCGAGTCGGCTCGGTTCGGGTTGGTTCGGGTTGGGTCGGGTTCTTGATCAGACCGGTCTCTCTGGAACCAGGATATAAAAGGGCTCCAGCGAACCTTTTCGAACTTCAATCACTTTCAGTTGCCCTTTGTCTTGCGTTTTTTTAGTCTTGCGTTTGAACCTGTTCTCTGTCCGGAGCTACTCGGTCTCAACTTTCGTTAAGCCTTTCTTCCTTTAGTTCTTGATTCATTTTCTTAACTTGCGACTTGTTCTCACTTTCGTGGTTCGTCAATCGCTATTCGCTTTCCTACATCACAGATGAGGCGGCACTCTTACTTGGGATCGATTTCTATAGTATTCCCTGGAGCTTGATTTGATTATAGCACATAGGCTGGCGGTGTCAAGGGGTTTTGCACATATTTATAAAAATATTTTGGAATTTTTTGTGCAATATCACTGATTATGGGACTACACCATGTGATCAACGTAATCCATTGCAGAATTAACTGCCCCACATCGGCCGGCAGCGGCCGAGTCAAGCCGTCTACAGGATGGTTACAAGAATTACAAACGCTGCCAGGGAGAAAAGTACGTGAAGGGAAATGGTGTCAAGGATTACCGGCTTCTGTTTTTCGGCTGAATCGCCCATGTAGATCGGAATCACAAAGGGCGGCGGCAGCAGGAACATCGTATACACGGCCAACTGAAAGCTCTTGTCCAGATGGAGTGCTTTATCGATCAGGAATGTGTTCAGCAGAAATGCAAGTCCCAGGAGGATACCCATACGCAGCAGTACCGTGAGCAAGGGCTTTTTCAGGTTTTTTGCTTCCATGTGCAGTTCATAACCGATAACAATGCAGATCAGCGGCTGTGTCATACTGCCGAGAAGATTCAGCGCATCGGTAAATGCTCCGGTTATCGGATAGGCCGATGCGACGGCAAAAAGGCCTGTGCTCCCGACAAGGATACCCAATACGATGGATAGAATAATCGGTGACAGGATGAAGCCCGTAACGAGCTTTTTTATAGAGGCCTTCGCCCCGCCCTGCTTCTGCAGAAAAGCAACCAGGACAAAAAATACGAATATGACCTGACCGATGTCAATAATGGCGAATTTGTATGTATTTTCGACTCCGAAAAACGATGCAAACAGAGCATAGCCCATCATACCGGCTTCAAAACCGGCAAACAGAGCCGGATAGAACTTGTTGTCGGGATGAATCAGTTTGCCCAGGACGATACCGATAAAAAGCATAAGTACACAGACAGCAAAAACACTTACAAAAATCCAAAGGTAATTGCTCTGCAGCGTCGTTCCCGCAAATGTCAGGAACAGAGTTGACGGCAGTGCGATATTGACGACAATCTTCTTAAGGTCGTCCACCGTATTCTTTTTAATCAGCTGCGTTCGACGCAGGAAAATACCGAGAAGGATAAGCAGGATAACAGGCAGTGCTTTTATAATGACTTCATAAATTTGTGTCATAGGGTCTCCTCCAAGACGCAGGGCAGAAATCGCGCAACTTAATAAACACCCTGGCGGCTGACGTAAAGAACGGCATTATTCGTCTGTTTGAAGATATGCATGTATTTCAGCAACTGTATTCTTAAGTTCATTCCTTGCATTCGAATCGTCAGTCATGGGGATCATTTTTTCCAGATAAAATATGGTCTTCTCCCAATCACCCGTCATGTCCGTGCAGAAAGCCAGCAATTCGAGTATATGTATGTCTTCCTGGCCTTTTTCGAGATACTTTTCGATGATTCCGCGGGCTTTGTCAAATGCCGAAAGATGATAAAGGCAGAAAGCGGTGACATACAGATTCTGAGAAGTCTCTTTAATTTTACGCGCTGCATTGAACCAGGTTAGGGCCTGGAGGCAGTCAACACTTTCAAAACACTTCAGTCCTTTTTGAAAAAGCACTTCATGTGTTCCGGAGTACGGTTCTGTCGGCAGGGCATTGATCATGGCATCGGTCAGGACAAAGTTCTCCCGGGGGCCGGCATACGCATCGATGTACTTCAGGACTTCAGGAATAAGTTCACTCTGCCCGTATGCGGAATCTGCAAACCAGACATCCGAGCGACCGAATCCCTTGCCTTTACCGGCTTTGGCTGCCCGTTCAATCTTGAAAGTACGCTTGCTTTCAGGCAAAAGAAAACAGTCGGCGGAATTGGCTTCAAAGAAGTAATCGAGTTCATAATCAGGGTTTGTGAAGGACGGCTGATACTGTTCTTCCCTGAACAGCACAGCATTCTTGTACCAGCCGATGATTCTTGCTGTGTTCTTATCTTTAAATGAGCACCACACAACTAGAAAACCTTCGATGGCAATGTCCGGGTCGAGGTGTTCCGAAGGGCTGTGTGCTGCCTCAGGGACTGTCCCCTGCCTGATCTCTTCTTCAAGACGTGTCGGAAGAACGAGATCTCCTTCATTTTTAACATAGCCGTAACACTTGCCATTGTATTCACTGAAATTGAAAATATCGCTGCCGGCATTTTGTTCCGTTACATATGAGCCGCCGTATTTTGGTTTGTCACTGTCCGTAATTCCCTGGTATTTTTTCATCCAGGAGATGTTGCAGAACACAATTTTCATAGGAGTACCTCTTCTCATTCGTTCTGTAATACTACTATTTACTATAGCATCTTTTATATGCATGCGCTTATAATGTTGTTTATATGATCGGGAATAGGGGAAGCAATATGCAGCTATGTCAAAAATGCGGCAATCCATATGAAGGCAGTGTCAAATATTGTCCCTGCTGCGGCGCGCCTATCGGACAGTCGACTCCGGCAAACGATACGATGCCCGCAGCCTTGATCCCTGCTCCCGATAGCGTACCGACACAGCCGATTTGGCTTGCGCAAAGTCCCGACAGCAAGGCTTTTGAAGATATCGAGGAAGAACTCGAGGAACTCCCTGACGCTGATGATTATAAGAGCCCGAGGACTTCTGCACCCTTCAAGCCTTCCGATGAAGATATTTTTGACGAGGCAGCCAATACAGCCTCCGAAATTTTTTCCAATATGTCGCCTCGAGTGAAGCGCATGGTGTTATCGATAATCATCGGATCATTACTATCGCTTATCTCATTCCTTTACACTTCGTGTACACATACAGATCTCATCAAGACAATCTTTCCCTGAAATCTTCGTATCCGAAGCTCCTGATCAACCGGACTTGCCTTTCGGTGTCCGCGACCGCAATCGAAGGCAGCCCGATACCGTTGAAGGTATTGTTTTTTACCATGGAATAAATCGCCATATCACAGAATACAAGGCGGTCGCCTGTCTTCAAAGGGCGGTCAAACGAATAGTCGCCGATCACATCTCCCGCGAGGCAGGTTGGTCCGCCGAGTCGATAGGTGTACGGCTTTTCAGACGGGAGGCCTGCTCCGATTATCTGCGGACGGTAGGGCATTTCGAGAACGTCAGGCATATGACAGGCCGCCGACGTGTCCAGAATCGCAATATCCATATCATTATGCAGAAGATCCACGACTTCGCTGACAAGATAACCTGTATTTAGTGCGACAGCTTCTCCCGGCTCAACGTAGACTTCGATGTTATAAGTGCTTTTCAGATGGTTTATCGTCTGGATCAGCAGTTCAACATCGTAATCAGGCCGCGTTATATGGTGCCCGCCGCCGATGTTGAGCCATTTCATTTCATGGAGATATTTGCCGAATTTCGCTTCAAATGCCTCAACAGTAACGGCAAGAGCATCCGAATTCTGCTCGCAGAGTGTATGGAAATGCAGTCCGCTTATTCCTTCAAGCAAGTCTTCCCTGAATTGTTCTGCTGTCACGCCGAGGCGGGATCCGGGCGAACAGGGATCATAGATGCCATGCTCTTGTGTGGAACACTCGGGATTGACGCGTATGCCGCATTGTTTACCTGCTGATATCGCCCGGTCCCTGAACTTTTCCCACTGCGAAAAGGAATTGAATATGATGTGATCGCAGATCGCGAGGATTTCATCGAACTGAGCATCTTTATAGGCAGGCGAAAAGATATGTGTCTCTTTCCCCATCTCTTCATGCCCGAGTCGGGCCTCATAGAGTCCGCTTGCGGTTGTCCCGTTAAGATACCGCCCTATCAGCGGATAGAAATGGAACATCGAAAATGCTTTTTGCGCAAGAAGAATGTGGCAGCCGGTCCGGTCCGCCACATTCTTAAGTATCTCCAGATTCTTGATCAGGAGATTTTCATCCACGATATAATACGGAGTGGAAAGATTATAGATGTCAAAATCAATATTCATCAGTCCACCAGATCCGGGGAAAAGCTCTCTTTCCAGGGAAGGCCCCATTTGTTAAGGGCATCCATGTACGGATCCGGATCGAATTCTTCCACATTGAATACACCGGGCTTCTTCCAGGCGCCGGTCATGACAAGCATTGCACCGATCATCGCCGGTACACCGGTTGTGTAGGAAATGGCCTGAGATCCGACTTCCCTGAAGCACTCCTGGTGATCGCATACATTATAGATGTAATAAGTCTTCGGTTTGCCGTCCTTGATTCCCTGGAAAATGCATCCGATATTGGTCTTGCCCTTCGTACGCGGTCCGAGCGAGGCCGGATCCGGAAGGACCGCCTTGAGGAACTGCAGCGGCACAATCTTCTGACCATTAAAGTCAATCGGTTCGATCGAGGTCATGCCGACATTCTCAAGGCACTTAAGATGCGTCAGATAGCTTTGTCCGAACGTCATGAAAAAGCGGATGCGCTTGATCCCATTGATATTGAGGGCAAGCGATTCAAGTTCTTCGTGATGGAGAAGGTACATGTCTTTTTCGCCGATTTCGGGAAAATTATACACACGCTTGATTTCCATCGGGTGTGTCTCGACCCAGTGGCCGTCTTCCCAATAGCTGCCGTTGGCAGTAACTTCCCGGATATTGATCTCCGGATTGNNGGATGTTGATCTCCGGATTGAAGTTCGTCGCAAAAGGGTAGCCGTGATCGCCTGCATTGGCATCGAGGATATCAATATAGTGAATTTCATCGAAATGATGCTTCATTGCGTATGCAGAGAAAACACCGGTAACGCCCGGATCAAAGCCGGTTCCGAGGAGTGCCGTGATCCCGGCCTTTTCGAAGCGCCCGCGATAATCCCACTGCCATTTATATTCAAATTTCGCCGTATCGAGCGGCTCATAGTTGGCCGTGTCGACATAATCCGTCTTCGTGGCAAGACAGGCATCCATGATTGTAAGATCCTGGTAAGGCAGCGCAAGATTAACAACGACATCCGGTTTAAAATCATTTATTAACGCAACCAGTTCATCCACATTGTCCGCATTAACCTGCGCTGTGCTGATCCTGGTTTTTCCGCCGTCCAGTTTGGCCTTAAGGGCATCACATTTGCTCTTGGTACGGCTTGCAATACAAATCTCTTCAAATACTTCACTGTTCTGGCAGCATTTGTGAATTGTCACACTCGCAACACCGCCGCACCCGATAATCAGCGCTTTTCCCATTTCACTACCTCCAACCATATGTTTAAGGGGGCTTTCGTACATAGCAATATAGCATAAAATCTCTTGTTTTTACATCTGTTTACCTTGCAGGATCAGTCTCTTCTGACAAACGTTCCGTCATCAATCTGACGGAAAGCTTCCGCAAGTTCTTCCCTGGTGTTCATGACAATCGGGCCGCCCCACGCGATCGGTTCTTTGAGCGGCACACCCGAGAACAGGAGGAAGCGCATGCCTTTTTCGGAAGCCCTTGCAAAAAAAGCATCTCCCTCGTTAAAAAGAACGGCCCGACGGTTGTAAAGCAGCTTGTCATCGGTTTTTGAAAACCAGCCCTCGCCTTCAACAATATATATAAATAACGCCGCGTCTCTTGGGGTCTCGAGCTGCCAGCTCGATTCGCCCTGCATATCTACATCCATAAATGTCATCTGTACATGCTCGCCCTGTGCGGCGCCCTGATGTCCTTTATAATGACCGGAAATAACCCCGATTGTACATCCGTCTTCTTCGATGCGCGGGATCATGTCCGCCTGAATATCGTGATATTTCGGAGCTGTCATCTTGTCTTTCTTCGGCAGATTCAGCCAAAGCTGTACACCCAGCATGCGTTCTGCGGCTTGGGGCATCTCCTGGTGAAGGATTCCGCCTCCGGCCGTCATCCACTGGCAGCCGCCATCTTTGATACTTCCCTTGTTGCCGAGGCTGTCACCATGCTCAATATCTCCGCGGATAAGATAGGTAACCGTCTCAATGCCGCGGTGCGGATGCCACGGGAAGCCTTTGATATAGTCCGCAGGATCCTTTGAATCAAAGGCATCCAGCATCAGAAACGGATCAAAATCCTCCACATCGGGACGTCCGATCACTCTTACGAGCTTAACACCTGCCCCGTCATACTGCGTTGTACCTGTGACTATTTTGCGTATTGTTCTCAGCTGCATAAAATTACCTTCCTTTCCAATTTTGTGTTTCTCCTGATATATCTATTTATGTGTTTTTCCTGATATATCAAAAATCAAGGTTTCAGATTATTTCTTACTGTGCCTTCTGTTTTTCTGATAAGGCCCGACGAAGGGCCGGATCCCGTTCACGTTTGTGATAAGCGCTGACGAGCGGAACATAGCCGTATGACTGAAGCAGGGAGTAAGGTATTTTTTTAAATGAGATTTTGCTGTGACGTCCGTCGGCGAGATATCTCGCCCAGAATTGAAAATACTGATCGATGGTCTTTAAGCCATTCGTCTCATTGATAAGCGGGAAATACCAGCGGCTCCAGGTAAGTTCGTCATCCTCTTTACCGCTTCCGTAAAATTTGTATTGAAATTTGCGTATCAGCGCTCTGACAGCTCGTTCAGTCGCTGCGTTCTTTGATGTTTTCCATCGGTAAAGCCGGCGGGAAGACCTGGATATTTTGCCCTTCATCTTTTGGATGGTTGCATCGGAGAGGTCGATTTCCCCTTTGTGATAGGAGAGTCCCAGAAATTCCCATTTGCCGCCGGGCGGGACAATCCTGGTTTTGCCCTCATTCAGGGAAAGACCGAGATCCGCCAGCGCGCCCTGGACCCTGCTGTACAGTACCGCAGCCTTCTCCGGCTCACAGAAAAAAATCAAATCATCGGAATAGCGGCCGTATACAGGCGCCAGGCTCCCCGCCAGGCTGTCAAATTCAGACAGGTATAAATTCGCCAGAAGCGGTGACAGAGGCATACCGGCCATCGCACCTTTTTTACTGTCAATCTGCAGCTCGCCGTTTTCCAGGATGCGGGGATCCTCAAGGAGTACGGTCAGGGCTGACAATACCTGCGGGTATCGGGACAGTCTGCCGCGCAGCATACCGACCAGGCGGTCCGTGGGTATACTGTTGAAATAATTTGTTATATCCAGGCGGATGCAGGTGAACTCTTCTTTTGATTTATCAATAATCGTGCGAAAAGCACGGTGGACGCAAAAACCGGGCCGAAAGGCAAAGCAACAGGAAAGGAGCCCTAATTCACAGCGTGACAGGCAGTAGTTGACTGCTTTGAGAACCAGCTGATCCTCGGGGGGGAATATATAGATAGTACGTTTTTTATCAGTACCCATCTTGTTGATATGGCATCGTTGAGGTATTCCCAGGCGAAGCGTGCCGGACAAAAACTGTTCCGCACGCGTGATAACCTCGCCGGCGGTCAATATTATGCCCATTTCAGCCTGCTGCGCGATCTGTTCCTCAAGGTATGTTTCCATGCCCGGGCAATTGAAGTGCGGAAGTAATATCATTAGGGAACCCCCTGCTATGCTGAGCAGGGACTGTCATCTGTCCGGACGGAAAGACGACAGTCCCGATTCCTGGCTCAGATCCGAAGAACCTTTTGAAATTGCTGTAAGCAATACCGGGTTGTACCTGTAGTCTCTACCTCCAAAGAATTTTGTGCTGCAGGCTTCTCCCTGTCGGAGGTACTCGCGTATCTTCGGAATGTTTTCGGAATATACTATATTATAACACGTTATCGAATCAGAAAAACAGAAGAATCCCCCAGGACCTTATGCCTGACTTGGGCTGGAGGTTATTTTTCTTTTTGCAGAAATACTATGATTTTTTCCCAGGCCAGCTGCGTTTCTATGAACTGCCGGTAGTGCGTTCTGACATTCCTGCTATAGCGATCCAGTTCAATGGCTATATCCATGAAGTCCTCCCGCCCGAAATAGGCGCAGATATGGGGCAGAGTGACCTTCAGATTTTCGCGCATCTGCCGGATTTTCTCTTCATACCCATCCCTTTGGGTTATGTAAAGAAACAGTGGTTTGTACCGGATCCACCCGATACATGCGCGGTAAAAGCGCGTCACCACGGCTTCATCATCCGCTGTAATATATTTCAGTCGGATCGGAAGCACGCCGTCCATCAGGTGGCTGTATGTGGAGAAACCGTCATGAAAAGCATAACAGGGAATACGAAGCACTTTCCTGTCATGGAGGCAGGTACTCAGAAATGTGTCTTCTCCCCTGGCGCCGGGCGGATTATAGAAAGGGAATATTCTTCCCGGCTGAGTGAGGTTCAGACACAAATTAGCACCGGTTATGAACTTGGCATGGTTCGTCTCAGGCACTTCCACTGATTCTTCACTCATCAGTATTTTGGTATCTGCATACGTAACGCCGCCGTTTTTCATGAGGGCGCTGATACTGTCCCAGGTAACTATATCGTTACTGATCGCTTCAATAAACTGCTTGAAGTCAGATTCAGCAAGAACGTCGTTGAATGAGATATAAGGAATAGGAGAAATATATCCGCAGTGGTGTCCGTTTGTTATATCTGCACCCGCGATATGATCAAGATGATCTGCAATTACCCGCTGCCCGCCCCATACAACCGTCGCTCTGGTTTTGGTTACAGCCATCGGATATTCGTCATCATCAAGAAACAGAAGATAGTCAAGCTTGTTTTTGACTGCACCGTAAAGGACTGCATTTCTCTTTCCTGCATAACCGGTTCCAAAAACCAGTTTTGCTTCCTTTCTGGAAATTACACCGTTTTCAACCAGATAATCGGCCTCTTTCTGTATTCCTTTATGACTGAAAAAATAAGTCTGATCAATCACTTCCCTGATGTCTTTGCCTATCTTTGTATAATCCTTACTCTTAGTGTTGGTATAGTCCAAATCATAGGCAACAATAAGGTTCAGATTAACATGTTCTTTCCCGGTTAATCCGCTCTCGCACCAGTTGTAAATATATGTATTCAGAACCTTCCTAAAACTTTTGCGCCCTGTCGCAAAACCGATCCCGACCTTGATTTTTCCGTCTTCCTGCACGCTTCCTGTCCCCTTTCCATCGCATTAAGTTTCATAAAAATGCATTACCAGTATAGACTATATGCAAAGTTCGTGCAAAAACATGAATAATAACACGAATATCATGATATTTTGATGCCATATGCACACTTATTGTTCGTTTTTTGTATATATCATATACTTATTATGAAAAATTAGATCTATAATTAGATCGGTTTACGGCAGCAAAACACGTAATCTGATTTGCTATTCATGAATGCAGGAAAGTATTAAGCCAAGGCCAACGGAGGCTGCTGAGATGTCTGATTTTTTCGAGTTCGAAGGTGCTAAGTCAAATCCTGATCACGGGGAAAATTCGCATTCCGATCAGGGTTTTATCAATGACATTACTCCAATTTTATCGGAGACACAGATCATCCGTACCATCATGGATAATTCACAGGATACTCTATACTTCAAAGACAGCTTGTCACGGTTTATTATGAACAGCAGGGCACATGCCCTACAGTTCGGCCTGTCTGATCCGGTTGAACTTCTGGGTAAAAGCGACGCAGATTTCTATCCGCAGAGATTCGCCGATAAAGCAATCACCGATGAACAGGAGATCATGCGGTCCGGCCGGCCAATCATCGGTAAGATTGAAAAATGGGAACGGGATGACGGGACAGTCGTATGGTTCTCCGCGTCAAAATACCCGCTATATAATGATATCGGACAGATCGTCGGTACGTGGGGTACTTCGAGGGATATCACCGAGCTCAAAGAAGCCCAGCAGGAACTCGAAAATGTCAACGCCAGACTCGAAAAGGCAAATGCCACGCTAACGGAACTGGCCGTCATTGATGAGCTGTCCGGTCTGTATAACCGCAGGAATTTTGACGACATCCTTCAGAAAACATTCAAGTTATATACGCGCCTCAGAGACCGCAGTCTCCCGGCAAGTTTTTGCCTTCTGATTATTGATATTGACAACTTCAAGGTCATTAACGACACATACGGGCATCTTGAAGGTGATGCGGCTATCCGTTTCACAGCCAATCTTCTGACATCGCATATCCGTACTTCCGATTATTCCTTCCGATACGGCGGAGATGAATATGCCATCATTCTGCCGGATACGCCATATTCAGGCGGCATCGAGGTTGCGCAGAAGCTTAGGGGAGCTGTTGAAAATACCCCGCTGATGCTAGGCGCCAAACAGCTGAATATGACGATCAGCATTGGTTTGGCCTGTTTTAAAGACCAGACTTCAGGTATGCAGCTTTTGCATACAGCAGACGAAAATTTGTATAAAGCAAAGCAAGCAGGCAAGAATTGCGTGAATTAATTGTGCATAATAGCAGGAAAAACAGTAATGAACTTGTTATATTTGTCTGCATTCAAACCTAGCTTATTAGAAGTATAATGTCTTTGCAGTTCATTAACACTTTGTTAACATGGGGCTATCTTTTCAAGATTGGGGATCACAATGGGTAAAAGGGGAACACCCGCCGTCTTTGTGGCGGTCGGCGTGTATTTTATTCTGTATCTTACCTCTACTCTTTTCGAATCAGCACTCTGGGGAAATATCCTTTCCCCAATCGGGGCACTCATTTCTTTTTCCCTCCTCCTGCGCACGTATCTGCAGGCGAAAAGGGGCGATTATCTTCGCTGGATCTGGCTGTCCTTTTCTCTGGCTTCACTTTGCTGGGCTATTGCCGATATATTGTGGTTTATCGATGAGATGATCCTCGGCAAAGATCCGGAAAGTAACATGACCGGCATTTATTTCTATTTCGGCACTACTTTATTCCTTTTTCTATGCCTGGTTATTTTTGCTGTCAAGACGTTCAGACGCTGGAATGCCATACAGCTTATTGTTGATTCGATAGCGATCGCCATATCCATATTATTCCTTTTCTGGATCCTGTTTTTTGATAAAAAGGTCGAAAATCTGGGAATGCTGGTAGTGGACGGATGGATATCCGCAGTTACCCTCACTATTGATATTGCAATTTTTGTTGCCATTGCCGTATGGTATCTTTCCATCCGGAGCGGCAAAATCCCTGTAGGCCTTCGTTGCATTGCCGCATTTACGGTTCTTTTTGATGGAATTGATATAATTTATTACTATTTATATATATCTGATAAGTATATTCCGAATTCGATCATTGATGCCCTTTATATGGCAGCACTTCTTGGAATAGCACTCAGTGTCGTCGCTGTAACGGCTGCCGGCCTCGATAAGGAATTCAGCATGGTTACTCCGCTCCTTGATTATTCCAACATCGGATATAAACAAAAAGGCTGGATTCTGCTGCCCATACCATTTCTGACCCTTTTCCATGGGTTTAATGCATCGGATCTTTTCGTGTCTTTCCTTATTATTTTTCTTCACAGCGGCCTGTGCAGCTATATTCAGAGCTCTATTCATAATGAGAATCTTCTTAAACGCGAAATTGCCATCAACCTTGATCTTGAGGAACGAATTACAGAACGAACCAGAGAACTGCTCGAAAAGAATCAGCAGCTCGATTTTCTTTCAAATCAGGATACCGTTACCAACCTGTTCAACAGGCGCTATTTCTTACGGGAGCTTGATGAAAAGGTCCGTGTTCTTCCGCCGGATGAGACTTTGTCGGTTGTATTTATCGATGTTGACCGGTTTAAGACCATTAATGACTCCTACGGACACTATATAGGAGACCATATCCTTATTGAACTTGCCCGGAAGCTGCAGCATTTTGCTGATGCAAAGACTCTTGTTGCACGTCTCGGCGGCGATGAATTTGTTATTGCTTTTCACGGGTATTATGACCTTGCTTCTGCCGAAAAGAAGGCGCTTGAAATCGTTCACGCCTGTTCAAGACCGATCCAGTCCGGCGAATTCACTTTTCAGGTTACCTTGAGTGCCGGCATTTCCATGTATCCGCTGGATGCAGAAAGCAGCGATATGCTTATGCGCAATGCCGATATGGCTATGTATCAGGCGAAAAAGGTCGGCTGCAACAAGGTTGTCTCCTTCAATGAGATTCTGAAGCAGACCGTCCGGAGAAAGAACACAATTGAAATCGCATTAAAGAAAGCGGATTTTGACAAAGAATTCGAGCTCCACTTCCAGCCTCAATTCACTATGCCTGATAGAAAAATGTTCGGAATGGAAGCGCTTCTGCGCTGGAATTGCCCCGGGAAAGGCCGCATAAGTCCCGCAGAATTCATTCCGATTGCAGAAGAAACTAACTGGATTATCCCTATCGGAGAATGGGTGCTGAAGAGGGCGGCTGAACAAATTTCTGAGTGGAACCGCAAATACAATACCGACTTTAAGATGGGTATAAATGTATCTCCCAAGCAGCTCGATCAGACCGATTTCTCCCGGCATCTTTCTAATATCCTCAAAGAAGTCGGTGCCGAACCTGAGTGGATTGATGTTGAGATAACGGAAGGTATTGCATTGGAGGGTTCTTATAAGATCACTCATATGGCTGACCTGTTTAAAAATTCCGGTATCTCCATCTCGATTGATGATTTCGGAACGGGCTATTCATCCCTGAGCTACCTGAAGATGTATCCGTTTAACCGTGTCAAAATCGACATGTCACTGATTGACACAATCGCTGCTGACAAATACGACCGCCAGATCGTCCGATCCATCATCCTGCTGGCCTCATCCATTGGTATGCAGTGTATTGCAGAAGGCGTTGAAACGAAAGCGCAGTTTGATATTCTGCACGAACTAGGCTGCAAGCAGATCCAGGGATTCTATCTCGCCAAGCCACTTCCTGCCGCCGAATTTGAAGCTCGCTTCCTGGCAGCAGATTCTCATAAAGCTGTTTTTGATTTTTCAAAGATTCCCGTATCTATTCAGGAACCCGCTTCATTCAGTTTATGATTTCCGTTTTATTTTTCTATAATGATGTGTCCGTTTGTGAACGGGCATTTGCGGACAGCAAGGGAGTACAGGTATGGATATCTTCCCTTTAAGGCACGCATTGAATCAATCCATTCGGAAAGCAGAAGTCCGGTTGCTCTCTGGATGTCCATTTCGAGATGTTTGATGTCAGGTTCCGGCAGACTGTCAAAGGAATCCCGGCTGCGAAGTTCATCATATACGTGGTACACCGCCCAAAGCATATCCGTAAAGGTATCGTGTTCCATGAGGCTGGCGTTTTCAAAAAGACGTAGAAGATGGTCCTTCTTCAGAATACCTTGATATGCCGCGTTTTGTTATACTCATTCTATTAGAATATTATATGTCAAAACAACCGCGCATCACGGTAATGTTTTGCCTCTCTGTTTCGTATTCCAGTTGAAGGGGTGGTGATCAGGGAATGGATCTTCCGGACTATTCATCTGCTTCGCTCGAGCATATTGTAGAAAAATATACCGATCTTCTGCTGCGCATAACTTTTATACAGATGAAGCAGATGCAGGATGCAGAGGACATCACGCAGGAAGTATTTGTCCGTCTCATTGAGCACAAGCCTGTTTTCGAGAGTGACGAGCACATGAAAGCCTGGCTGATCCGAGTCGCGCTCAACCTGTGCAGGGACCACTGGAAATCGGCCTGGTATAAGCGCAATGTGCCGCTCAATGACAATCTGGCATCTTTCCCGCCTGAAGTGTCGGATATTCTGCAGACGGTCATGCAGCTCCCGGCTGCGAGCCGTCAAGTCGTCCTGCTCCATGATTATGTGGGGTACAGCCTGGTGGAAATTGCATCCATGACCGGACAGAAAATCTCTGCCGTCACAACAAGGCTTCACCGCGCAAGAAAAAAACTCAGGATGATGCTGGAACCGCCGATTCTGTGAAAGGAGGCGAGCAAGATGGATAAGAAACAGTTTGAAGATGCTGTAACGCATATCACCGCAGCCGATTCGTTCAAGCGACGCACGGTTCACCTGCTGGAAGAACGGGCAGAGCTTAGCGGGACATCGGACCGACGGGTTGATTCCCATCGTTTTCTGTCATCGCGTAAAGTCGCCCTCGCAGCGGCAATTCTCATTGCGCTTGTTTCCGGTGCATTCCTGTTAACACGGGCCGGGCTGTTCAACGTATCGGAACAAAATGCAGTGACTGCTTCCGGATCCGGTGACTCTGCTTTCGAGGCAATGGCAGATCCCGGTATAGCAGCCGAAACGGATGGCGGCAAAATGACCTCCGCAATGAATGCCGAAGATGTCCACCCGGAAACGGCTGCCGGCAGTGTACCCTCTGAGACGACTGCCGGATGTTCAGCTTCGGATTTCGCCGAAATGAACTACTCCCTGCTGCAAGTCGGAGCAGATGCCTTTTACGTAACCGGAGACGGAAGTATGTTCCGTTATGAGGGCGAAGGTCAGCCGCTTTATCTTGCGGCACTTCCGACAGAACGTGTTTTTACGGACGGAACTTTCTTTTATTATTCACTCGGCCGCGAAATTTATCAGTTCAGTGCCGACGACACAAATCCGCAGGTCATCTGGACAGCCGATAAAGAGATCATGCTGGAATATGCCGATCAGGACCGGTTTATTTTCCGTAATCTGTATCTTTCCGAGCTTGATTACGGATTTACCGTATTCGACCGCCGTTCCGGTCAGAGCCGGCTGATTTTCAGTGACCCGTCAGTACTTCCCAAAGAAGGTTCTGAGGCGTATCTTTCACTTTTGGATGTATCCGGAAATACCGCGCTTTTTGATGTGTCGGTTCACCCCCGGAGTTCACTGTATACGGTGAATCTTACGGATTTGAAGTCGAACGAAATATACCGGGGTCTTGTAAAAAGCGCAGCAGTCATTGGAGGTACGGTCTATTTCGCACCGGACATGAAAACGGACGATTCACCTCTCAATGAGGCCCCCGTGCTGATGTCAGTTCCGGTTACAGGCGGGAATCCTGATCAGGCCGACCTTTCCGGAATATCGTTTAACAGCATCATAAGGCTTGTCAGATCCGGCGAAAACCTGCTTCTTGCAACATTCATGACAGACAGTACGGCAAACAGCATATACCTTTTTGATCCGGAATCCGGGCGTTCGATGCGGCAACTGGAGGGCTTAGATCTCATCGTGAATTTCATTTCGTCGGACACTTATTTCACCGTGTCCTGCCTGAGTCCGGAAGGAGACCACACTACCGTCACAAAAGAAATCGTCGAATGACGGCAGCAAATTGACAATGTAAAACTCGTTTGCTTGACACCCCTCCATTATCCACGTAATGTAGTGTATAATTATTTCATCTGTATTTTTATATCTGGACACGATTTTGTGTCATCAGATCCAGCGAAGGAGTCTAATTCATGACAGAATGCAACCACCATCCTATTTTTCAGGCTAGAATGCTTTTTTCCAGCAGAGTAAATTATGTATGTAAAAACTGCGGTGCCCAACTTGAAATGACACCGCGTTTCAAAATGATAAACAGAGTATTAAACGGCCTTACTATCGGCGGCCTCGCTTACCTTGTCCTGACCGGAAATGTACTTAACCCGACTGCCGGAACCGGTTCGTCGAGTACATATTTTCTTTCTATGGGCGCTATCATCGTTGCGTTTGTAGCTCTGCAGACGCTGTTGATCATGTTCGGGCAATTCCAGGAGATTGAGTCTAAGGACCTGCCTTCCGACACTCCCGGTCCGTCTGATACCGATACCCGGGAAAATGCCGTCGAGGAAAAGCCGCAGTATACGAAGGAACAGCTTGAACTCATGGAGCTTTATGAATTCTATGCTAAAAAGGAGCGCGAAGAGAACGAATCGAACCCCGATTATGTTGCGCCTGTTGCCGCAGCAGCAGTCCCGGAGCCTGAAGAGGACCTTTGCGAGCATGTACCGGCTAAGAACTGGAAGAATTATGTTCCGGGTGTTTACGATTTCAAATGCGAGCACTGCGGCAAGGTGATTACCTTTTCAGCATCCCGCAAAAGAAAGCTGAATCTTATTCTCCTTGGCTGTTCAACCGTTGTCCTTATGGCAAGCTTTTCCAATATGTCAATGCCTTTCTGGCAGCTGATGCTTCTGGCTTTGGGCGTGCTTATTGTGTGCTCGGGCGTCCAGTATTTCTTCGTTAAGAACTCCACTTTCGAACTCAAACCATAGAACCGGATATCACACTGACCTGCTTTCATAAATATTTCAAGAGACAGCTGCCGGCAAAATCGGAAGCTGTCTCTTTTTACTTATTCTCAGTCACAAACCGTAGATGCCTTACTCCCTATTCCACATCGCGAAAGCCTGCGGAAGGCACACCGAGTGCTGAGTTGAGGCGCGCCCAGTAATTCACCTGAGAGGCCGTGCTGGCAAGAATGACTATTTCCCTTTCGCTGAATGTCTGCTTGAGTTCGGTGATAAATTCAGGCGGAAAGCTGAGCGGTGTCTGAGAGATCAGACGTGCGTACTCCATGGCAACTTCTTCTCTTCGTGAGAAAAGACCGGTCTCATCGTACAATTTCCCATCTGCCAGAACCTCATACTGCTGATCCGTTATACTAACCTTCTCGTATTCAAAGGAATTCATATCTACGCAGAAGGGACAGGCTGCAGATATGGACGCCTGTATTCGGACAAGCTTCAATATTCTTGCATCAAGGTTTTTATCATGGTGGGCTACCAGCGATTCAAGCATCGCAGATCCGTAAGCAGCCTTCGGATACCAGGCCAGCAGTCTGGCGACCAGAATATCTTTGCCTGTTATTTTGCGGGAGATCCGGATACCAATCCGTAACAGCCAGCTTATTTTTGCGGGCGGATTAATAAATGCACTCATAAGCGTTACCTTCCCATTACCGGATCGATATTATTCAGGGTCGTGTGTTATGCATACACGGTTGCGTCCGCTGTTTTTGGCTCTGTACAGAGCTTTATCAGCGCGTCCGACAATTGCGTCGGAAGTGTCCCCGGCGATATATCCGGCAACACCAAAGCTGCAGGTCTGGCGAATGCCTTCCGGGAAGATCTCGCCGGCCATGGCGAGCCTTAGCTGCTCGGCGGCTGCAAAAGCCTGTTCGATGCCGGTATGCGGCAGGATTATCAGAAATTCCTCGCCGCCCCATCGGCCGACTGTATCAGAAAACCTTACATTATCGCGAAGGATATTAGCCATCCGTCGAAGGACGGCATCACCGACATTATGTCCGTATGAGTCATTTACTCTCTTAAAAAAATCTATATCCATCATGATGACCGAAAATTCTTCATAATACCTTACCGCTTCGTATATCTGCTTTTCTAGAATTGCGTCAAGCTTCAGGCGATTGAATATGTTGGTAAGCTTATCAATTTCCGATATTTTAGTCAGTTCCCTGTTCGCAGCTTCCAGCTCGGATGTCACCACACCAATGAAGTGAACGAGGCGGGACACAATGCGGGTATGCTTATTGGTATAAGGATCCGAACTTACTGATTCGATACTTTCCGTTATGTTATTCACTTTATCTTCAGACTCAGGCATCCGCTCTCCTTCGCGCATGCCCACGGCAACCATCGTCGAATTAAATACCCTGAGTTTATCGGAAGAACCATAGAACTCCCCATATGTGTAGAACCCGGTCGTCGGAGAAATCGACTCAAAAGGAAGTGTTTCCATGTCAATGTCCTTCTGCATCAAAAACCGGCGGCAGATGCACGTATACAGAAAAATAGCATCCGGGCTGAATTCCCGCATCCGGCTTTGCAGCCCTGCTGCATCCTGAATGATCGTTTCCGGGTTGCCATAACCGATACGGAATTTCTCGCCGGCATTCAGATCAGCCGCAAACTGAATTGCTCCGCTTTGATCAGCAAAAAAAGGCACACGGGCAATCGTTTCGCCGTCGCGTTCCAGAAGGAACGGAAATTCAAGCGCATTCATAAAAAACTGTTTGTCATTCGGAATATTCAGATAACGATAATAGACGTCAAACGCACTTTCCCCGTCAACGGTTACGACACGCATCCCGTCCGTCTCCGTTATGGTCATCTCTTTACTTAACGGCTGCCATCCCAGATATGTCCTTGAAAATATATGCAGGTCACGCCCGGCAAAGACAACCGCAACAACTCCGCTGCTCATAAACTCATTTCCCGAAAAAATCAGGGAAGTCTCACCTGATTTATAGACACCCGCACCGCCGCCGAAAACCGGATAACTATTCTCTTTTCCGGCCATCCCCTGTAAAAGATGACCGGCATTTATAGTCAGCGGTGTCGCCAGAAGAAGAACGCCGGCAATATCGGGGCCGGTTTGATGAATGGCTTCTTTCAGGCGGCTGCCTGTCATATCCTCATCACCCGGATCACACGGCATGGCAATCGGAATAACCCTGGCTTCCTCGAAAAAAGAAAGTGACACGACCGTTGTCTCAATGTTCAGATGTCCCTGTGTAATTTCACCGACCGATGTCGATCCGACCCGGACAGCCGCAGGAAGATCTTCTTTCAGGGTATCAATAATACTTTGAATCCATGCCCTGTCTGTCTGTGATGAAAAAAGCTGAACCAGAATAGATCGTGCCTTACGTGCATTGGAGCGAATCTCCGGAGATCGTAAAAACAAGTGCAGCGTGTCTAAATCCGTAACAATGTGGTGAAAATGATTCATGTATGATCACCCCCCCCTTCAGCTATCTAAATAATTGCTGTGGCTCAAGCATAATGAACTGTGCATAAGTCAGGGGTTATATATGAATTATGATTATGATCTAATAGTAGTCTTTTACCAATCGATGTCAAGATAAAAAACAACAGCCGCCTTCGAGGAAAGGCGGCTGCTGCCAAAAGAGAAAATGAGGCACGAGGGAGGCAATGAAAAGTGTTGCTTACGGGACCGGCGACACACCGGCAGTACTTTCGCAAGTGAATATCACCTGTCGGTCACGTAACAGTCGGGTCAACCGCGTAAATATAGTCGTCGATATAGTTTCCGATGCGGTCCTGGATCAGCTCTTCAGCGGTGAGCTGAATTCGTCCGGAACGAACCGCTTCATACTGCAGCGGCATAAACTGGCTTAAGAGTGTCATGGGAATCTGTGCAGCGTTGATGTTTTTGATCAGGATGCTGATCGATTCGTCTACTGCGGGATCCGGAAGGTAATAACGTGCTCTGTCCGAGAAGCTGTACTTACGGGCAAAACGGAGCTGGTAGGCATCCCCGTGATAGTGCTTCTGCCAGTTTTTCGGCTGGTCGAGCATGCTCTGTTCGAAGACTTCCTGGAAATTGGAGAAATGGCAGCTTCTGGCAAAGTACAGCTCTTTTTCCATCATTTCAAGCGAGAAAAGCGCCTCGCGCAGACCAAACGTCAGGGCAGGCCCTACTTTAAGGATCGCAATCCCGTCTTCAACCATGGCACGCAAAGCTGCCCTTGGCTGATAATCTGTTGAATGCCCTTCGAAGACGCCCTGGGGCCAATCCTTGAGGGACGCAGTCAGGTCAGCAGCCTTCTCTCTGTCGTACACAAAGACATCGGTGTCGCCGAACTCTACGCCCGGCTGAACAACAAGTCCGATTACACGTTTCCAGGCATCTTCGAGGCTGTTCGCCAGAAACGCCTGTTCAAATGCAGCGAGTGTCTTTTTACAGTCTGCAGGACGGGTAACACTGATACCTTCTTCGTGCTCCTGGGCACCGCCGGGGATGGGCACTTCACTGCCGATAATATAGACGGGTTCTCCGGCCTCAGGATGTACCTTGAGCCGTTCGGCATAGGCAGCTTCGGCGACAGCGCAAAGCCTGGCTCCGCGGCGCGCGATCGTCGCATCGTCGAGAGGCACTGATGTATCGTCATCTTTGAGCCGCATGGAAGTATCAAGATGGATTTTTGTGAATCCGGCAGCAACATACTGGCGAACCAGTTCTTCAGCAAAAAGCATGGCTTCTGCTTCCGGGTAGCCGGAACAGGTCAGCGGTCCAAGGTGGTCGCCGCCCAGAATTACGTTTTTCATCGGAAAATCCATATCCGCAGCAATGTCACGGACATAGTCGACAAACATTTCGGGTGTCATGCCCGTGTATCCGCCATTCTGGTCAACCTGGTTTGCCGTGGCTTCAATGAGAGCCGGCTGTCCCGAAGCTGCGGCGCGCTGCATAACAGCTTTCAGCACATGTCTGTTCGCCGTGCATGCTGAATATATTCCCACTGGATGGCCGGATTTCTGACGTCTGACCAAATCCATTAAATAGTTGTCCATTATTGCCTCCTGTTTGTTCCGTGTCGGATGATTATTTTATAACGCCCTTTTTCAGGATAATATTGGCATACAGGGCGCCTTCGCTTGTTGTAACAACGGCATAAGCCTTCTGCGCGCGCTCGTAGAAATCAAAGCGGCCGATCGCTGTCTCGCGGAGGCCTTCCTCTTCATACTTCTTTCCGATCTCCCTGTATGTGTCCCAGATCTCCGGGAGATACGGATCACCGGGTGTTACGGCCATTAATGTTGTCGGATTTTCAACATAGGGATCCAGGGGCATAAACTGAAGGATCGCGTCGAGAATTTCCGGGATGCCGTGTCCGTCGCAGCGAACAACGCGCGAGGGATGGCCGAATCTCGGGTAGTTTCCATCAGCAATGACAAGCTCGTCGCTGTGACCCATTTCCATCATAATTTTTAAGAGCTCAGGTGTCAGGATGCTTGGAATTCCTTTAAGCATAATCTCTTCCTCCGTTTTTTTATTCTTACTTTGTTATTGTTCCGTCAAGATCCCATAGATCTTCCCAGCCTTTAGCACCGGCCCACAGGAATACTTGTCCTTTTACCAGACGGCATCCGCAGTCGGCACCCTTTATTTTCTTCATTTCATCATCGGTCAGCGGATCTTCTGTGATACAGCGAAGATTCGCGACGTAGTTCTTTTCATGAACGGAGAACGGAATCGGAATCTGTCCGTTCTGGACAGCCCATTTGAGACAGACGATGGCGGGGTGGACATTGTGTGCTTTTGCAGCTTCAACCACTTCGGGAAGCTCCGTATCGACAACATCTGTTTCTGTCTTGTCGCGGTCAGGGCGGTTCGGGGAACCGATGGGGCAATAGCCGATCGGCAGTATTTCACGTTCTACGCAATAATCAAACAGCTCCTGCTGCTGGAAGCTCGGATGAAGTTCCATCTCAATGGCAGCGGGCTTGATCCTGCAGAGGGGAAGAACCGCGTTAAGCTTGGGGATTGTCATGTTGGACATACCGATGTACCGGACAAGGCCCATGTCTACAAGGCTTTCCATCTGTTTCCAGGTTGCCATGAAACGGTCAGCGGAGAATGGTTTTGAATCCGGATTTCTTGCATCGACGGAGCATCCCGGTGCATGGTAGTTCGGGAAAGGCCAGTGAACAAAGTAGAGGTCTACTGCATCAAGCTGAAGATCTTTTAAGGTCTTGGCACATGAGATAAGCACATCGCCGCGGCCATGCATATCGTTCCATACTTTGGAGGTGATAAAGAGTTCTTCACGCTTAACAACACCTTCTTCGATTGCCTGCGAAAAAATGCTTCCGATCTGATCTTCGTTGCCATATACAGAAGCGCAGTCAAACATTCGGTAGCCGCAGCGGATTGCACCTGCAACCGCGTCCGCTATCTCCTGTGCTGAATACCGGTCTGAGCCGAATGTGCCCATACCGATGCCGGGAATCTTCTCGCCCGTAAAAAGTGTTTTTTTCGGGACTTTGTCGGGATCAACATAGTTTGTCATTTTACACCTGCTTTCTTATTCGTTAATCAGTAGAATCTTACCGTGAACCTGGGCCGGGTTTTTGAAAAGAGCAAATGCTTCAGCTGCTTTGGACATCGGGAATTTCTTGAAGATAAGTTCTTCATCAAAGGCAAGCTGGCCGGTTGCAAAATAGTGTGCCGTCAGTTCCCATTCCCTGCCGGGGAACGGTGCACTGTAACTCATCCAGCTTCCTGTCAGCTTGAATTCCTTGCGGTTCATATTTTCCCACATTTTGGGAGTGAAGGTCAGATCGACATGCGGTGTCCCGATGAAACAGACGCCGGCTTTGTTGGCGGCAAGTTCGAACGCCATCCGCATTGTGATCGGGTTGCCGGCCGTCTCAAATACAAATCCATAGCCCTTCCCGTCTGTGACTTCCATGGCTTCTTTCATGAAGTCCGCGGTCCTGGTATTGATCACTTCATCGGCACCCATGCGTTTGGCCAGGGCGAGGCGTCCGTCATCAATATCAAATACAACAACCTTTTTGGATCCGAAAATCTTTGCCCACTGCATGGTGAAAATGCCGATTGTACCGCCGCCTAAGATGGCGACATATTCGCCGCCGCGGTAGCTGTTGCAAAGCACCCCGTGGAGGGCTACGGTAGATGGCTCAAACATGGCAGCCTGCTCGTAGGGGATGGACGGATCGTATTTCACCGCATTCAGGGCAGGAAGCACGACATATTCTGCAAAGCTTCCCTGTTCGCGGGAACCGATAAAGCTGTAGAACTTGCACAGCGCATAGTTGCCGTTCTGGCAGTCTTCGCATTTGAGGCACGGAAGAAGCGGTGCCCCGGATACGGTATCGCCGACATGCAGGCCTGTAACGCCCTCGCCTACTTCTACGATATCCCCCGCAAACTCATGTCCGAGTACGACGGGATAAAAATGAGCTCCATTATGCAGGACTCTCGGTACATCGCTTCCGCAAATGCCGGTTGCCTTGACTTTGACCTTAACCGTTCCCGGTTTAACCTCCGGTGTCGGGAAATCATCGTACCGAATGTCTTCGTTGCCATACAGGACTGCTGCTTTCATGAATATCCTCCTCTTTGTCCGGGCCTTCGCCCGCTTCTTATAACTTCTGTCAGTTTTGATGCATGATGTCTTTCAAGTTCTCATAGAGGGCGAGGTATATCTGATACGACTCCCGGTATTTTGCATGCTTATCCATGTCGGGAATATGCTCCCGCTTTACGGCGACGGTCCGGCTGACGGCGTCTTCGAAGCTTGTATAAACACCGGTTCCCACACCGGCCAGAATCGCGGCACCGAGTGTCGTTGCCGTATCCGAGGATGGCACGACGATCTTCTTACCGGTTACATCCGCTTTGATCTGTGTCCAGACTCTGCTGTTGGCGGCTCCGCCCATTGACCTGAGCACATCAACCTCCGCACCGGCATGTCCGGCCGTATCCAGATTATGCTTCAGCGAAAAGGCCACGCCCTCCATGCTTGCACGTATGAAGTGCGCCCTTGTCTTAGCAAAATCGATCCCGTAATACACACCTTTTGCTTTTGTGTCCCATATCGGCGAACGCTCGCCCGCCATGTAAGGAAGGAAAACCATTCCGTCGCTTCCTGCAGGGATCTGTTCTGCTTCCCTGTCCATTTCAGCCATGGAACTGACACCGCCCGCTGCTGCAAGTTCTCGCTCGAGAGCACCGAATTCCTGTTCAAACCAGCGGATGACACCGCCGCCGCCGACGGTTCCGCCCTGCAAAAGCCAGAGATCGGGTACGACATGATAGCTTAAGATCATACGGGGGTCCGCCTGGTATTTGTCCATGCAGATGCTCATTCCGCCGGCCTGACCGCCCTGCTCCTGTGTCTCACCGGAATGTATGACTCCGGCACCGAGCGTTCCGCAGGCCGCGTCAAGTCCGCCTGCCACGACCGGAGTGCCTGCGGCAAGGCCGGTCAGGAGAGAAGCCGCGTCTGTCACTGTTCCGATTACCTGATGACAGGGATATATATCGGGAAGCAGATTCATATCTATACCGAGAAGATCGCACATCTCCTTGTCCCAGCAGGCCTTCTGCATATCAAAACACTGATATGCATAGCCCTGGCACACGTCCTGTGTCATTTCTCCGGTAAGCCGGTAGGCGATAAAACTGTTCGACTGAAGGATCTTTTTTGTGTTATTGTACACTTCGGGCAGGTGCTTCTTATACCACAGAATTTTCGGCAGGGTATAAGCCGGCTGCATCGGGTTGCCGCATACTGCGAAGATCCGTTCTTCGCCGACCTGCGCCTTAAGGTCTTCGCAGATATCACGTGCACGTGTATCCATCCAGATCGGTGTATTGGTCAGAACTTTTCCGTCCTTGTCGACGGCAATGGCCGACCAGCCCTGTCCGTCAATTCCAATTCCTGCAATATCGGCAGGATCAATCCTGTTGTCTGTGATCATGGTTTTGATCGCACCGCAGACAGCGTTCCACCAATCCTCGGGATTCTGCTCGGCCCAGCCCGGCGCAGGATAATAGACTTTATAATCCCCGCTGCCCTGTGCGATTACACGCCCGTCAGGCGAAAAGAGTGCAACCTTACACGCAGATGTTCCAATATCAATTCCCAGCAGCCATTTACTCATTCCTTCGCCTCCTTGTGTTTATGCGGCGTTGCTATTTTCATTACAGATTCACCTAACTGTAAACGGGTTGAAAGAGTAATTATCTGAGGTTCTTCAGGCGTATCGCCGGCCAGCCTTGACAGCATCCTGGCCGCAGCCTGTGCGCCGATTTCTTCAAGGGGCTGCGCGATGATGGTAAGCTTTGGTTTGACAACCTGTGAGAGTTCAAGATTGTCGAAGCCTATTATAGACAGCTCCGCGGGCAGCTTAATCCCCGCTTCGTTTATGGCAATAATGGCACCGAGGGTCATCTCATAGTTGGTGACAAACACGGCTGTCAGCCCGCTGTGTTCTGCGAGCAGCCGGTTCATGCTTTCATATCCGCCCTGCACAGAATATTCGCTGAAGGCGATATACTTGCTCT
>DIEQ01000094.1:44879-45284 GCA_002418705.1 Mageeibacillus sp. UBA5770
GGGGCCTACGATGATGCCGATTTGTCTGTGTCCGTTCTCAATAAGGTGGAGTGTGGCATTTTCCGCTGCCTGCACGTTGTCGACAACAACGGCATCCACATTATTGTGGACCGTGCTGATTGTACGGTCGATCAGTACAACAGGAAGGTTCTTATCAAATGCGGGCTGGAGATGGCTTCCGTCCCTGCAGACCGGCATATTGATAATGCCGTCGACTGTCTTATTAACGAGAAAAGAAACAGCTTCGCGCTCAAGATTCTCATTGGTATTGCAGTCACACACAATGACCCCGTAACCGTTTTTGCGGAGTATGTCTTCCATTACTGTGATAATTGAAGCGACAAAAGTATTGTTGAGCTCGGGAATAATGACACCGATTGTCTTGGATTTACTGGTTTTGAGACT
>DIEQ01000052.1 GCA_002418705.1 Mageeibacillus sp. UBA5770
TTGCCTCTCATCAGATGAGCAAGTATTTTCTTCGAAGCCAATCCCATAATTATGTGTATCTGCATACTCCATTGTAAACGTTCGATCATAGTACTCTAAAGTGCCCCCCATTGTCAAGACACGATTTTTGAAGTGATCCGAACAGCTCCTTTCATTAGGCTGCAGGTTTTTTTTCATCCAGTAGACGGAAGGCATTAGGTGTCAGTCCTCCCAGTGATGCATGCGGTCGGATGGTGTTGTAATCATGGATATACTTGTTGACGCCGGCAATCATCTCCCTTGGTGTTTCATATTCCTTGATGTAGATGTCGTCATACTTCAGACTGCGGAAGAACCGCTCAGTACGGATATTGTCAAGGGCTTGCCCCTTGCCGTCCATGGAGATTTTCACCTGGTAGCTATCCAGCAGGTCAAGATATGCCTGACAAGTGAAGTGGCTGCCTTGATCCGAATTTATGATCTCCGGCTTACGACGACAAAGGGCGCGGCGCAGGCAGCGCAGGACAAATTCTTTCTCCAGGCTGTAGCTAATCTCGTAGTCTACAATCTCTCGGGTATACCAGTCGATGATGATAAACAGATACAGGAAGCCTTTGGGGAAGGGCAGATAGGTGATGTCGATACCCCAGAGCTGATCTTTATGGTCGATGGTCAGATTGCGCAGCAGATAGGGCCTTACATACTGCGCGTGATAACGTTTGCTAAGGTTAGGTCCCGGATACAAGGCGATAATGTCCATAACCCTCATCAGGCGCCTTACACGCTTTCGGTTAATGTCATAACCGCAGTTGTGACGTAAATAATCGGTCATTTTGCGATATCCCCACGACGGCCGTTCCAGGTGGATCCGGTCAACGATTTGCATGATATCAAGATTTTCCTGACTTTCGCCATGTCCGGGGTTTGTCTGCTCCTGATTTCTATGACGGTAGACGCTGCTGCGATTGACCTCTGCCAACTCGCATTGCCGCTTGACGGTTATCTCTGGTTCAGCGGGGGAAACGATTGCGATGCGGTCCGTCGGGCCCAAAGATTTCGTCAGATTTTTTTTTGAGCCAGTCACGCTCGATGGTGAGCTGACCGACTTTCTGCTGAAGGATGGCGATTTCCTGCTCTTTTTCCTCCATAATTTTTTCTTGATCGGAGATTCCTCGCTGGAAAACATTGGCTGCCCGTTCGTGAAATTGTTTCTGCCAGCTGCTCAAGGTCGCAGGTGCGATTTGATATTTCTCGGCAAGCTCGTTGAGGGTGTGCTGGCCACTAATAAGTTCCAGCACGACTTTGGTCTTGAATTCGGCACTGTAGGTGTTCTTTTTCTTTCTCATTTCTCTATTATATTCGGTTCATTCACATTTTGCATGTCTCAGTTATTGGGAGCATTATACTCTGTACGTTGATAAGTCTGCTTATTAAAAACAATTTCTTTTGAAGTGTTTTGAGGAGAAGTTAAGCAGCTAGAAATTAAACTGATTATTATCAATAAAAGAAATAATAGAGTTACCTTTCTTTTCATTGTTTTCTCCCTGGTGACTTTTGCACGCTATACAGATAATCACAGTTACCGACTAACATAAAAAGGCACCTTTATTTCAAGGCGTAATAACCAATGAACTGACCAATTGCCCGGATATCTGTGTTGCCTGAAAATTCAAATTTAACCTTTCCAAGACCACTAAACCAAATTTCGAGTTCGCAATCAAGATCAAAAGTACCTGCAGTTTCAACACTGTACGCTTGAATCTTGCTGTAGGGGAGAGTTGAAAAATCTTTCTTTTTCCCTGTTAATCCTTGTACATTTACTGCAATAATTCTCATGTTTGTAAAGATAACCATATCTCGTAAACCCTGAAATGCATTTAATACGCTCTCATTCTGAATAAGGAGCGGCTGTACCATTTTCGTGCCTGTCTCAATATTGGTGGCACGTAATTTAAGAAAAGTTGCATTTTGAAAATCTATCATATTTGGCCTCCATACATATTAAATTTATCAATCTAGAATAAATATACTATATATATTTATCGAACTCAATGTTGATCCTATTTAATATTATTCGCTATTCATTAGATGCTTCCCTCTCATCCTCATAACAGGTGGACATTTTTTGCTCGAAAATTTTGGAATCAAAAAATTATTTCCTGTACCCCCACCTATATTAGGTCAATTTTTGTCCTTAATATGTGAGGGGCATTTTTTTGCGATCCTCAGAAGGAGGTTATTCAAGTGCATACAAAAACATATTTCGCGCTCCCACTGATTTCACACCTCATTTTGTCCTTATATATTGAGAGGCTTTTTTCTGTTCCCCCCGGTATAATTGCCATCCTAAGTCTGCTTTATATATGAAGGGTATTTTTCCCGGAGAAAAGGAGTAAGAAAAAACATGAAGAAATTTACGTTCACCCCGTGGATATTGCATAATTTTTTGTCCTTATATATTGAGAGGATTTTTTTGTGGGCACCCCCGTGGATATTGCCCGCCTAAGTCTGCTTACTATATGAACACCTTTTTCAGACGGCAAATCATAGGCCGGATGAATTAGGACAATCGAATAGTTTTGGCAAGCAACGCCTTTGGACGGACAAATGTTCCGCCAAACGCTTTCTTGTTGGGGGATGCCCCAAACCCCTGAGTTCGCACACCGATGGTGCAGCAAATTTGTGAGGAGGATGCGATGAATAAAGTGAATAAGACAAACCGGCTTTTCATCCGTTTGAGTGATGTCGAGCTACAGCAGATTCGCAGAGCATCTCGGGAGGCAGGACTTTCCATGAGTTCATTTGCCCGAAAGTGCCTGCTGGGGGAGCGGGTAACAGCACGATTGTCGGAGGAGTATTTGGTGATGCGTCGGGATATTGCCGGACTGTGCAATAACGTCAATCAGATTGCACATGCGGTGAACAGCAAGTGCCGGGAGCCGATTCCGGCTGCTCAGGAAGCCAGAGTGCTGGTTCAGAGAATTTACGACTTGATGAGAGGAGAAGACCATGGCCGTCAATAAGATCGAGATCATCCGAGACAATCTGCAGGGGAGTCTGGCCTATATTGCCAACCCTGAAAAGACGGAGGGCGGTATGTTGGTTGCCGGGATGAACTGTTCGCCTTTTTCGGCCTATGCCGACATGCTGGAAACCCAGCGTCAATTTGGGAAAGACCGAGGACGACTAGCCTATCATCTGGTGCAATCTTTTGCACCTGGTGAAGTCACAGAAGAGCAGGAGATGAG
>DIEQ01000133.1:0-425 GCA_002418705.1 Mageeibacillus sp. UBA5770
ACTTCTTCACCGTCATACGTTGACAGGGTAAAATCATATGCTTTGTTTCCGACTTCAATGCCTTCTTTCGCAGAATCAGCATCTACTGTTATTTCAATCGAAGTTGTGGGAGTTGAAGGCTCATTATTGGCGGATAAATAATTATAAAGGAATGCCGATCCTCCAAAAACAATAGCCAGTGCCCCTATTAAAATCAGAATTTTGGTGAACTTCATGCTAATCCTCCTTGTAAATGAGTTTATATTCCAAAAAAAAGTAAAACGTTGTATACTTCTGATACATATTCTCATATCATGCTATTATATCTTGACACAACGGTCTTGTGCTACTAAAATTATTATATCATGATATTTGAATGTGTCAACGGCGACACGCATATTCTTTCCTGTAATGTTAATCATATTTGGATGTACCGTTTTGATAAA
>DIEQ01000133.1:468-6417 GCA_002418705.1 Mageeibacillus sp. UBA5770
CAGCGCCTGTGCATTGTCCGCGGACTTATCACTTACCGCTGCAATGTTGGAAAGATACAGGAGACTCTCGGACTTTCGCAGAGCGGACTTTCACAGCATATTTCAAAACTTAAGGCAGCCGGTATCATAAAGGGAGTTCGAAGCGGCAAAGAAATCTGCTATCAGGTAGTGGACCAGGATGCACTTCGTATTGTAGATATCATGTTTGAGGGCTTGGAATAGGTAAATGCAATACTTTCAAAAATATATTTTATAAAATCATGCATATATACCAAAAGTGGAGTTGAAAGTAGTATTTATATCTGATATTTTAAATTTAGATAAAAATAATTGATAAGTGAAGAAGAGTTTTCTATATGTATAGAGGCTCTTTTTTTATGCAAAAGAAGCTGGCAGAAAGGAGAATTAAGAAAATGACTTTAAAGATTAAATCCACAATACTCATCTCACTGTGCCTGGCAGGAGTTTTAATGATGTCATCTTGTAAAGCGTCTGACATGAATACTTCTGAAGTCACGGAAGTGACGGTAATCTCCGTATCGTCTGCTGTTGTGGCGGCTTCGAAAGAAGCAACGGAGACAGCGGTAGTTACTAAGCCTACACAGATAGCTGCATTAACGCCTATACCGAGTGTGAAAGAAACTACGGCTGCACCGACGAAAATAACTGAGACTGCTGCTCCGGCCGCTACTACAAAAGCAACAACGGCTCAGGCAGTGACGACTGAGGCTCCGACATCTACTACGCAGGCGACTTCGGCTGCAACCACGGCCACAACAACTGCTGAAACCACTCCACCGACAGCAACCACCGCCCTTTATACACCAAACTGTGACAACATCAAGAGCTATATTGTCAATAATCTACAGTCCAGAGGCTACTGGTTCCCGGATGCAGTTTCGATTGGAGGCGGATCCGCTGCGTTAACGACAAATTACTATTATAGCGACGAGTTGTTTGCAGAGGGATTTCTACTAAAATTTACTAATATTGATAAGACTAGCACAGGTGTCATTTCAGTAAGTGTCTGGATTGAAAATGGATACGTTAATTTTTTGTATGACAAGTGCGCTTATCCGACAGTATAAAAGAACCCAATAAGGTAAACAGAAATAGTTGTGGTTGCAGGATCAAAGGCCAAAGGCCGTCTGTTTTATAGCAGGCGGTTTTTTTATGCTTCAACGGAAGTGTCCGGTAATTATTTAAGACTAATAGAAATGACATATTATCCACAAATGAAACGATGAAATCGGAGGGTTAGATGAAAACAGCAATGATTAATATGGTCAAAAGAATCCCTGCCAAAAAGAAAATTCTTTCCCTTGTTCTTGCCCTGTCGTTACTGATCTCGCTGTTCCCGATCACGTATGTGACGGCATGGTCTCCGCCAGCGAACGTCACTATTAACAAATCAGCAAACGCTTCGTATTTTACGAATCAGTGGGGAACCCCCATGACGACCGGCTTCTACTATGTGGCCGGCTCGGGAGAATTGGCATACTGCGCTGATCAGGATGCAACCGGACCAGGCGGCACAGGTTATTCCTTAAACGATAGCGGCTTGGGAAACACTGCCTATCTATCTGGTATTCAAGCTATACTGCAAAATGGTTATCCTTTTACTACCTGCGGTTTATCGGCGGAGGATGCCCGTTATGGAACACAGGTAGCAATCCATTGGATTGAGAATTACTATTTGGGCGCAGGTCAGGGATACGACGCATCCATCCGCGGCGCAACCAACGCAAACGGTCACGATGGAGCCCTTGCATTTTCTCTTGCGCTCTACGATATCGGCGTGAGTGTAGCGCCCATAAATCCTGTTATGTATTTGGGAGCTCCTTCAGCATGGGCGGATGCAGGCGGGGGAGTTATCCAGTGCACAATGTATGTAGATGAATCATACACAGACTACTGGCAGATCCTATCCTTGCCGGCCGGTGTAACATCAGTCGGAGGAACGACATTTACTGGAGATGTGACTTTGACACTTCAGTTAACGGATGCGGCAACATATGCTGCGTCTCCACATGCTATAAGCATAGAGGGATACACAAACCGGGACACTTCCAATATCCACGTTTTCACCACGTCGGGCGGATACCAGTCGATGGTAGGCGTCAGTACACAATCAAACGGACTTGATCCTGAATCTCTTGAATTGACAGACGCCAACGGAACACTTTCCTTATACAAGCGAACCATGTGGTCAACCGGCGTTTATTCGTCCGAAGCCGGAGCAAGATTCCAGATCATTGACAGTGCTTCAGCGGTTGCTTCAACCATAACAACGAACGCATCAGGCAACGCATCTGTAAGTCTTCCATACGGAACCTATACGATCCATCAGATTTCCGGGCCTGCATATACAAATTATGCACCGGATCAAAGTTATACGGTCGATGCGAATTCGACGACCGCCACCATCACCAATACCGTTTTTACAGGCCGGCTCGAAGTGAATAAAACGTATGCAGCAGCGACGGGATCTGTTCCGGAAGCCGGGGCTGTATTCCAGGTATATCCTGTAGGTGCCACCTATGCCGGATCGGCTGCCTACCAGCGCGATCAGATAACAACAAATGCTGCCGGGTATGCCATTACGAAGGCACTTCCATACGATAGGTACCAGCTCGTACAAATTAGCGCTCCGACCGGTTCACAGATTAATCCCAATGTCCGAAATTTTGATTTGGGATTGGATGGCGTCACGTATATTGATGCCGATGTAGATACAGTCAGCGTCAACAACGCCCCGACAACGGGTAAACTTGAGTTAAGCAAGACAACAAACCGCGGATACAGCATAGCCGAAACGGGTGCAGTGTTTGAAGTATGCTCTACGTCCTTTGCATCCTATGCTGCAGCTCCTGCCGCTCGCAAAGACACGATCACAACCTCTGCTTTTGGAACAGCCATCACAAAGGACCTTCCCTTTGGTGTGTACCGGATTCACCAAACGGTTGTTCCTGCAGGCACAATCGCCGCAGCAGACAGTACCGTTACCATCGGCGGCATCCAGGATGAAACTGTGCATCGTGATCTGGTGAACCAAGTGTTTTGGGGACAGGCAGAGATCATAAAAACGACGGAATATGCCGGGAATGTGAAGCTGGAAGCCGGAGCCACATTCCAGATTTATAACACGGAATACGCTTCCTTTGCTGCTGCACCGGCAGAAGAGAAGGACACCATTACAACAGACGGAAACGGACATGCTGTCAGTAAACGCCTCCCTTATGGTACCTATATCATGACACAAACCGGTTCACCGGCGGGGACTGTGTTGAACACGGGAACCTGGACGTTTGTTCTTGGTATGGATGAAACCACCTATGTGAACAACGACATAGATAAAGAGAACATTGTAAACGCGCCAACGTTCGGACAGTTGGAGCTGAGTAAGACTACCGACCGGGGTTATAGCGTGGAGGAGGCGGGAGCAACTTTTGAGATTTACAGCTCAGAATATAGCTCCTTTGCTGCGGCTCCTGCCGAGTACAAAGACACGATCACAACGGACAGCAACGGAGACGCAATAACGAAACTTCTTCCCTATGGTGATTACATTGTCCGTCAGTCCGTGGCGCCGGCCGGCACCAGGGCTGTTGCGGATTATACGGTTTCCCTGAAAGTTGCTAACGGAACCGTCGTACATCAGGATCTCGTGAATGAGACCTATTGGGGTGATATTCAGGTTCTTAAGTACAAAATTTCACCGTCAGACGCGACAGGTACACCGATACCGGAATCCGGTGCGACGTTCCGGATATACCCGTCTGCGTACAGCACATGGGATGCGGCTCTTTCATCTTTGAATCCTTCGCAGGAAGCTGTCCTGCTGGACGAAATTACATCGGACATGGCCGGTATTGCGTCCTCAAGCCACCGGCTGCCCTATGGCGAATACACCGTCGAACAGATCGATACAGTAGCCAACCTGTATACATTCAAGGTTGATGCCTGGCAGGTATTCATCGGTGCTGTTGATGACCAGACATACACATATGTCCGCAACAACGAAATATATGAGCAGTATCTGTCGATCATTAAGACGGATGCGGAAACCGGACAAGTGATTAAGCTCGCAGGTGCAACATTCCAGATTCTTTCTGAGGATGGTATGACCGTCTTATCCGACAAAAACGGCAGAAATTCGTTCACAACTGATAGGAACGGAAGAATCGACATCAGTAACCTGCCCCTTCAGGTTGGCCGCTATTTTGTAAGAGAGATACAGGCTCCTATCGGATATACGCTGAATTCCGATCTCAAACCCTTTGCTGTAAGCATTGCCGATCACGGCAGCTCGCTTGTTACGATTAATTACGGTAAGGACGTCCGACCCGAACTATTTTCCGATACTGCACAGACCTGCTGCCTGATTGTTGAAAAGCTTGGTGATGTTCTTACCGCTGCCACGCAGATCGAAGCGATCAATCCAAATACCGGCATCCCGTTTTCAGATGAGGAGGGGAACAGCATTTTCATCAGCAAATTCGGGTATTCCCTGACCGGGAAAGCAGGCGCCGTGTTTGAAGTATTTGTCGGGGATAAGGACATCGGGGACAATGAAGCGTTTCTCAAGATGCTTGATACTGATGGGGATGGAACTCAAGATACAAGCCTTAGTGCAGGGGCCAGTCTGGGCTTGATTACAACATCGCCTGTCACGCAGAAGGATGGAACTGTCAGGTATATCGCTTCTCTTGCCGGATTACCTTTGGATGCTCTCACAGGTACCGCACAATATGTTGTCCGCGAAGTGAAGGCTCCGGTCGGGGACCTTATCAATCCGGAAGAACTGACGTTTGATTTTACCTTTGCGGATCAGACTGTCTCTGAAATCCAGCAGGAGCAATCCTTAACAGATGCAAGACAGATCGTCTCCATTATCGTCGAAAAACAAAAAGAAGCTGCCGTCTGGAATCCTGAGACATCCGATTTTGACTGGCCGCTCACAGCCGCTCCGGAAATCCTTTTCGGACTTTATACGAGAACAGATATCCTCTCACCGGACGGGGCCGTCCTGGTGCCGGCAGATACCCTTGCAGACGTACTGTATACGGATGATAACGGGACCGGGCACACATCGCAGGATCTTCCTTTTGGTGATTATTATGCGAAGGAATTGACTGTCACTTCTGACGTGATTAGGGATACGGATACAGAATACCCCGTCACAGCGTCCCCGCTGGTTAGCCAGACAATCCGGACGGCAGTTTTCGAACTCAATGGCGGCGAGCCTGTTGTTAACCGGGAAATATCCGGAAGTGTGAGTATCTATAAAAAAGCAGCTGATACGAATCTCCCTATGTCGGGAGTTACTTTCGAAGTCTATGACATTTTCGGCAATCTCGTGCAGACAATTACAACACAGGGCGATGGTACGGCTAAAACCCGCATACTTCCTTTTGGCCAATACACAATGCTGGAGACAAGAACAACTACCGGTTATGCTTTTTCTGAGAGACAGACATTTAGTATCGAAATGGCTCAGGAGGCAGGCGAAGCATATGAGAATGAAATAATAACAGTCATAAATCAGAAGATGGCACAGATAAAGATTTATAAAGTGACGGCAGACAAAACGCAGACGCCGATGGACGGTGTTGTTTTTGGAATTTTTAATGATAGCGGGACCAAAGTCGCGTCCATTACAACGGACAAGACAGGTTATGGATCTGCATATCTGCCCCGGGGAGATTTCTACCTGAAAGAACTCGTAACTTGGGAAGGCTATATTCTATCGGAAGATATCATTTCTGTCACGACAGAATGGGCTCAAGTTTACACATACAAAGTGACAAATGATCTCACACAGATGAAAGTTACCAAAATGAGTACAGGCGGAACGATGCTGGAAGGCATGGGATTTACGGTTACCGATGAATCAACAGGGGACCTTGTCAGCCTGATCTGGTCCGATGTGCTCAAGGCATATATACC